>SLJS01000350.1 GCA_007135015.1 Alcanivorax sp.
GCGGCGGCCTCCCCCTCCATACCTCCCCCTTCGCAGGGGGAGGCTTCCAATCGTGAGCGCGGGGGCAGTCACTAAGGGTTCTCACGACACCCTCACGGCGGGGATAGGGGGCCCTCCAGAAAGGCCGTGCCCTGAATCAGCTTCTACGATATCCCTGTTCCCTGTGGCTTATCGCCCTTCCTTCCACTCCCGGAACACCTCGGACTCGAGCAGCTTCCCATAGACGGGGTGGTTCTGCAGCGAGGGCCAGTCCATCTGCACCCCGAAGTGCTCCTCCAGCACGCCGAAGAACTGCAACGCCTGCCGGTACTGTTCGCGCTCGACCAGGCACTGGATCATCACCGGATACAGGGGCTGATAGTCCGGCCACTCGGTCATGGCGTCCTGGACGTCATGGACCACCGCGTCACAGTCGCCCTGCCCCAGTGCCTCCGCCGCCGTCAGCCAGACCAGCCCCGGGTCCGGGCCCAGCCGGTCGCGAAGCGCTTCCATGGTCTCCGTGAACGCCCCCCGGTCCTGCCGGGCGGCGGCCAGATCCAGTTTCCAGAGCGCGGGGTCCGGATCATCCAGTTGTTCCAGGGCTTCCAGTGCGTCTACCTGGCAGTCCTGGCTGTCACAGGCGATCCAGAACAGCCGCGGCGCGGCGGGATTACGCCGGCTCCGCTCGTCCAGGCGGCGCCAGGCACGGCGGGGATTCTCCGACACCGCTTCGAGAAAGCGTCTGCCGTCGCTGCCTTCCGCCAGCATCGCCACGCCGGCCACCAGTTCCGACAGCCGGATGCCCAGGGCATGGTCGTGCCAGTCATCCAGCGGCGTGTCGCCCCGGGCCTTGTGCCAGGACAGCTCCAGCCAGTTCAGCCCCCGGGGTGCCAGATCGATGCGCAGCAGCAGCTGCTCGTCGCGGGTGTACAGCCGGTAGCGGTTGAAGCGCTGCTCGCCAAGATGCTCGCGGGCCCGGTCGAAGGCGCGCACCGCCGCCTCGTCCAGACCGGCACGGTCCGCCAGCCGGGAGGTATCCACCAGGGAAAACAGCGGTGCGATCTCCGTGCCCCGCAGGGCTCTTTCGACCTGTTCAGTGGGCAGCTCCGCCGCCCGCAGGGCCGGCCCCACCAGGACAACGGCGAGGATCAGGAAGAGGCGGAACGGCTGGCCCACTGCATGACTCCCGAAAGTATGATCAGCATCTGCCGGACGGTGCGCTCATGAAGATTGTCCATGGCCATGGCGTTGCCGTGAAGTTCCAGCAGATCCTGGGTAGTGGTCAGCATCAACCGCACGATCAGGTCCGCCACCGTCAGCCGGTCCTTGTCGCCAAGATCACTCCCCACCCCCATCTCCGCCAGGTCCTCGGCCAGCTCCCGGGTAAAGCTGAAGGTCTCCAGGCGCAGGGTATTGCGGAGCATGGGCCGCCCGCCAGCGATCTCCCGCCCGTAGAACTGGAACTCACGCTGATGACGGCCCACGAAATCGAAGAAGAAGGTGACCGTGTTGCGGACCATGGCATCCGGGCTTTCGCCGGTGCGGCGCAGCAACTGCAGTTCCTTTCGCAACCTGGGCAGCACTTCGCCCACAATGGCCATCCCCAGCTCGTCCATGTTCCGGAAATGCCGGTAGAAGGCGGTGGGCACCACGCCGGCGGCGCGGGTGACCTCCCGAAGACTGAGACTGTCAAAGGAGCGGCCTTCGGCCACCATGTCCAGGGCCACATTCACCAGCAACTGCCGGGTTCGTTCTTTTTGTTCTGCTCGGACTCCCACTGGATATCCCTCCGTATGGCTAGGTGATCCGGCACCTGGCGCCAGTCCGCCAGGCCCCTGCCGGAATTTCAGTGAACACCGGAAAACAACTTAGCACAGAGTCTTGCCGGGCGGCAGCCCGTAACACTGGCCGCGGGCTGCGGGCCACGAGCTGCGGGTAAATGACGCGTTCAGTCCCTGGGCGGATACCCGGTGATATGGCGGATGCTTCGGTAAAGGGGGGAGAGGCGGTCATAAAGCCGCGCGTAGACCTGGCGGTACAGCCGGTCATGGATTTCCGCCGCTTCCCTGCCGGGCGCGAAGCCGTCGCCGGGGCGGGTCATGGCGTCGATGGCCGTGGCGTGGTCCGGATGCAGCCCGGCGCCCACCGCCGCGTTGATGGCCGCGCCCAGTCCGGAGGTTTCGAAGGTATGGGGCCGCTGCGCCGTCATGCCGAAGATATCCGCGGTGATCTGCATGGCGCCATCGCTGCGCGAGCCGCCGCCGGAGACCATCAGGCGGGTGATGGGCGTGCGGTTGCGCCGCTGCATCCGGTCACGGCCTTCGCGCAGGGCATAGGCGATGCCCTCGAGGATCGCCCGGTACAGATGGGCCCGGGTATGCACATCGCCGAAGCCGATGATCGCGCCCTTGGCCTCCGGCCCCGGAATGCGCACCCCTGGATTCCAGAACGGCTGCAGCACCAGCCCCATGGCCCCTGGCGGTGACTCCTCCAGCAGTCGCTCCAGCAGTACCTCCGGGGCCTGTCCGGTCCGCTCGGCTTCGGCCACCTCCGCCTGGGCGAACTCCCGCTTGAACCAGTTCACCATCCAGTAGCCCCGCTGGACGATGACCTCCGAGTTATAGCGGCCGGGCACCGCCGCCGGATAGGGAGGCACGAAGGTCAGCGGCTCCACGTGACGACGGTTGCAGGTATTGAGCGTGGCGGTGGTGCCATAGCTGAGACTGGTGGTTTCCGGCGTCAGCGCGCCGCTTCCCAGCACCTCGCAGGCCTTGTCCGCGCCGGCGGCGATCAGTGGCAGCCCTTCCGGAATCCCCGTGGCCGAAGCCGCCTCGGCGGTGATGGTGCCGAGCGGCGAGCCGGCGGGAACCAGCTCCGGCAATTGCTCAGGGCGCACCCGCAGCGCGCTCCACTTGTAGTCCCCCGGGCGGGCCCACTGGTGACGGCGAAAATCGAAGGGGATATAGCCCACCTGGGCGGCGATGGCATCGCGCACGTGGCCGGTCAGCCGCAGGGTCAGGTACCCGGACAGCAGCAGGAACCAGCGGGTGCGCGCCCAGATTTCCGGTTCGCGGCTGGCAAGCCAGTTGCACTCGGCCCGGGCGCGGAACCCGCGCAGGGTTTCCGCCTGGCCGACCAGGCGAATGGGCAGGTCCTGCCACCAGGGCAGCGAGGGATAGTCACGGGTGCGGCGCTGGTCCAGCCAGATCACCGCCGGGCGCAGCGGGCGAAGCTCGCGGTCCAGGCACACCACCGAAGCGCGCTGGGTGGTCAGCGCCGCGGCCACCACCCGCTCGCGCAGGCCCGGATGTTCCGTCCAGAGGTTCCGGCAGGCCAGAGAGAGGTTCTCCCAGAAATAGTCGCAGTCCTGCTCCGCCTGACCGGGCTCGGGGGACCGGTAGGCCTCGATATGCACCTGCGACCGCGCCACCAGCTCACCCCGGGCGTCGAAGAGCATGGCGCGCACGCTCTGGGTGCCCTGGTCGATCGCCAGCAGCAGATCGTTGCTCACGCGGCGCGCTCCGCCGCGGGCGGCTGCGGAAGGCTGTAGTAGTGCTGAATGATGTTCATGTAGCGTTCCCGTTCCCGCTGCCAGCGGGCATCATCCCAGCCCGCGCGAGCCATGACCAGCTCCCGCACCAGCTCCAGCAGCGCCTCGGCGCCGCCCGGGCGCAGCAGCCCCAGGCGGGTGCGGCGCAACAGCAGATCGTCCAGATGAACCACCATTTCGTGGTCCAGGGCCCAGCCCAGCATCCTCCGCAGAGCCTCCTCGTCATCCGGCACCGGCGACAGGGGCGACTCCAGGCTTTCCGGAATTCCCGGATCGCTAACGAACAGGGGCTCGGACGAACGCCGCAGCGCCCGGGCACTGCCCGGGCTGAGCAATTCCGCCGCCTCCAGGGCATCCAGGGCGATCAGCCGGAAGGTGGTGAGCTTGCCGCCGCTGACGGTGATCACGCCCCGGTCGTCCCAGACCGCGTGGTCGCGCCGCTCCTTCGAGGGATCCAGTCCCTTTCCGGAGGTGATTACCGGGCGCACGTCGGCCATGGAGGAAATCACGTCGCGGTCGGCCAGCCGCGCGCCGGGAAACTCCCGATTGACCAGCCCCAGCAGATAGTCCACCTCCTCGCGGGTGGCAAAGGCCTCGCAGGACGGGTCCTGGCGGTGGTCCAGATCCGTGGTGCCGATACAGGTCACCCCTTCCCAGGGAAAGACAAAGACCGGCCGCCCGTCGTCGGGGTTGACCACCGCCACGCAATCCTCCACGGGCAGGCGTCCGGCGGGCACGAACAGATGGCTGCCCCGCAGCGGACGGACCCGGGGCTCGCCGCCGGAGAGCTCATCCGCCCAGGCGCCTGTGGCGTTGATCACCTTCGCCGCGCGCAGGCTGTGTTCGGCGCCGGTGACCCCGTCACGCACCCGCACTTGGAACGACCCCTCCGACGGCTCCACGGAAAGCACCTCGGTGTAATTGGCGACCCGGGCGCCAGCGTTCACCGCCTCGTGGAGCGTGCGCAGCACCAGCCGGCTGTCATCGGTGACCGCGTCCGTGTAGGTCATCCCCCCCTGCAGCCCTTCCGGGTCCATGCC
>SLJS01000037.1 GCA_007135015.1 Alcanivorax sp.
CCGGTTTAACGCTTCGGCCGAAAAGAATGGTCGCCCCTTCATCCTGAAGGAAGCACCCGCAGGAGCGCTGCTTGCAGTGCTCCTGCAGTGAGGCGCGGGCGCTTGTGCAACAGCCCGTCAGTACTTGTTGATGCCCTTCTGGAACTGCTCCCGGTTTTCCCTCTTTTTCTCCGCGGATTTTCGCAGCAGCACATAGGTGGAACCCGCGCCGCCGTGGCGCGGCTGGGCACTGTGCCAGGCGAGCACCAGCGGGTGTTCGGCCAGCCAGAACAGCACATGACTTTTCATGCGGGCCGGTTCCGGACTGTGGCGGCCCTTGCCATGGGTGACCAGCACCGTGCGCAGGCCCGCCTCCTGGCTTTCGCGAAGGAAGGCGTCCACCTGTTTCCGGGCGTCGCGGATATAGACCTGGTGCAGGTCCAGGCGGGCCTGGACTTCGTACTTGCCCAGGCGGAGCTTGCGGAAGACACCTTCCTGGACGCCGTCCTTGCGGTGGCCCACCAGGTCGTGGGGGTCCACGGCGGGTACCTCGTCCGGCAGGGTGAGCGGGTTCGGGTCCAGGCCGGGGCGCCCCTCGGCGGCTGCACGGCGCGCCTGCTGCGCCGGCGTTTCGCGCGAGCGTCGCTTGCGGGCGCTGACCCGGTCATTGTCCACGGGCGTGACATCGCCCACCTCCCGGCGGAACAGATCGTCGTCGGAGTGGCTGGTCATGCTCTCACCTCCCACCCGGGCTACACAGGCTGTAAAGCGGGTTCCTGCTTGCATGGTACCCCAGCCGGAGGGAAACTGGCAGGGAAGCAGGGCGAGCCAGCCCCTGCGCGGGAGACGGCCCATGGCACGCAAGCAGCGCCTGCATCGTGATCGGGTTCACCTGCGGGTGGACGTGGAAATCGCCGATCGTGGCCCCCGGCTGGGCCACCTGGTGGACATTTCCATGGGAGGGTTATGCATCTCCGGGATGGGCAACACGCTCTCGGATGTGGAGTCCGCCCGCCTGTCCCTGCGCCTGCCCTGGGCCATGGCCGGCCGGAACAGCGTCGAGCTGGAAGCCCGACGCAGCTGGCTGCGTCCCGTGGAGGAAGGCCGGGTGCACGCAGGTTACGAAATCATCGAATGCGATGACGACAATCAGCTTGCGCTTGAGCACCTGGTTGTCCGGTTTTCCGGGCAGGAGCACTGATTCATTCCGGCAAGCGCCGGCGATAGCCACTGAACTGCGGGACTTCCCGCTGATACGCGGCTTCCATCTGGGGCGCCGAGACAAGAAAATCCGCGGTGGCTTCATTGCAGGCCACGGGAATGTTCCACACCGCCGCGAGGCGAAGCAAGGCCTTGATGTCCGGGTCATGGGGCTGTGCTTCCAGCGGGTCCCAGAAGAACACCAGGCAGTCCACCTCGCCTTCGGCAATGCGGGCGCCGATCTGCTGGTCGCCGCCCAGCGGGCCGCTTTCCAGACACAGCACCTCCAGTCCCAGTCTCTCCCGGATCAGTCTGCCTGTGGTGCCGGTGGCATACAGGCGGTGATGGCCGAGCTGGTCGCGGTGGCGCTCCACCCAGCGAAGCAGCGGCTCCTTGCGATGATCATGGGCCACCAGGGCAATATGCTTGCTGGCGGGGGACTCGAGCATGGTCATGGCTTGCCTGTTCTCCCTGTTTCAGTGGCTGCCCACGGGGCTGCCGCGCGGCGCGAGAAAGCCGTCCGGCCGGGCAAGGAAAAATACTGACAACTGTGGCAGTCTACCGGCACGGCAATCCGGGGGACAGGTTCGTGGAGCTGGATGGCATGAATGGCACGGGGCAGGGGCTGCTCGCCGGCCTGCTCAAGTACTGGCCCGAGCTGGCCGCCCTGTTCGGGGTGCTGCTGGCCCTTGTGGTCACCGCGCATGTTGTGCTGAACAAGCGGGATGCCCGGGCGGCAGCGGCCTGGACCGGGCTGGTGTGGCTGGTGCCGATTCTCGGCGCGCTGCTGTACTTCGTGCTCGGGGTTAACCGCATCCAGCGCCGGGCCCGGCAACTGACCCCCGGCTACCCCGACACGCCCCGGCATGATGGGGTTCCCTTGGTGCAGCCGCGGCCAGACCCGTCTCATCTGCATACGCTGGGAGAGCTCACCTACCGGCTCACCGAGCTGCCGCTGACTCCCGGCAATCACCTGGTGCCCATGGAGGCGCCGCAGGCGCTGGAACAGATGATTACCGCCATCGAGGAAGCGCAAACCTCGGTTTTCCTGTCCACCTACATATTCGGCAACGACGCGGCCGGCCGTCCGGTGATCGAGGCGCTGGCGCGTGCTGTTCGTCGCGGCGTGCGTGTACGCGTGCTGATTGACGGGATGGGTTCACTGTATTCATTTCCCACCGTGATACGGCGGCTGCGCAAGCGCGGAATTGTCGTGGAGCGTTTTCTCTATTCCCTGGCGCCCTGGCGCATGCCCTACATGAACCTGCGTAATCACCGCAAGATCATGGTGGTGGACCAGGCGATCGGCTTCACCGGCGGCATGAACCTGCGTGCGGGCTATATCAGCGACCCCCCGGACATCCAGGACATTCATGCCCGGGTGGAAGGACCCGTGGTGGAGCACCTGCTGCGCAGTTTCGTGGCGGACTGGTATTTTACCTGTGGCGAGTACCTCAATGATCGCTACGAAGGGCCCATGGAATGCGGAAACATGCTTGTCCGGGGTGTCAACGCTGGCCCCGATCTGGACCTGGGCAAGCGCCGGCTGGTGCTGCTGGCCGCACTGGGCCGGGCTCAGCACGAGGTGAGAATCGTGACCCCCTATTTCGTCCCCGACCAGACGCTGCTGACCGCGTTGCAGATAGCTTGCATGCGCGGGGTACGCGTGGAACTGATGCTTCCGGCGCAGAACAATCTCCCTTTCGTGCACTGGGCCTCGCTGCACCTGCTGCCCTGGCTTGTCGACGAGGGCTGTGAGGTGTGGTTCTCCGCCGAGCCCTTTGATCATGGCAAGATCATGACAGTGGATGGGGCCTGGTCCATGGTGGGCTCGGGCAACTGGGATGCGCGCAGCCTGCGCCTGAATTTCGAGTTCGATGTGGAGTGCTATAACGAACAGCTGGCCGCGCAGCTCAACGGTATGATCGATCTGCGCCGCGCCAACGCCCGTCGGGTCAGCCTGGAGGCTCTGCGGCGCCAGTCCTTCCCGAGGAGGCTGCGCAATGCCTTCGCACATGTACTGGAACCCTATCTGTGAGGTGCATCCATGCGTCTTGAATCGGGAGCCGGAGTGAGCAGTGCAATGGCGCTGCTGCTGCGGTTTCACTACGCACTGGTGTTGCTGGTCGCTCTTGCGGGCGTGCTGGTCTGGGTTCCGGCGCCGGCACTGGCGGCAACAGTGGCCCGTCCGGGAATCGTTGTCACCGCGGTCTATGTCTGGCAGATCGCGGGGATACAGCTGTATCACCAGGCCACGCTGGCCGATAACAGTGGCTGGCAGCCCGGGCTGCTGGCCTTTCTCCTGCTTCCGCTGGGCATGGCGGCCCTGGCACTGTTGCTGGCACCTCTTGCGGGAGCGATGCTGCTGCTGGGGGCGCTGGTACTGCTGTACCAGCCGGAGCGTGCGCCTTCGCTGTCCCAGCAGTGGCCGGCCGCATGGCGCAAATCCCGTTACCAGCAGACCCAGCTGCTTGCGGTTGCGCTGGCGAGCATGGCGGTTTATCTCTGGTACGGTGACTGATGCGCAGGCGGTGACTCATGGCATAATGCCATGAGCGAGCGCAGGGCCCCTGGCCCTGCAGCATAGAGCAGGAGGTGGCGAGTGAAGGTAGTTCTGGCGTGGATCCTGGTGTTCATGACTATTCCGGTATTTGCGGACATGGATGCGGACGACTGGGAGTTGAGAACAGACCGTGACGGCATCCGTGTCTACATGGCCCATGACGATGATGCCCGGATAAAGACCTTCCGCGGTGTGACCGAACTGGAGGTGGAAGACTTCAGTTCCTTTTTCGCCCAGATGAACGACTACGAGTTCGTGGCCAACTGGATGCACATGGTCTCCAAAATCACTGAGCTTGATCGCGAAGACTATCTCAACCGTTCGCTGTATGTGACGACCAGGCTGCCCTGGCCGGTCAGCAATCGTGACGCGCCCCTTCGCATCACGTTTCGTCAGGACCCGGATGATTACTCCTTTCATGTGAACTATGTGGACGATCAGGAGGCCCTGGAGGAACAGGACGGCTTTGTGCGCATGCCGCAGATGCAGGGCAATCTGACGGTCACGCCGCTGGAGCCGGGTCGGGTGGAAGCGGTCTTCATGGTGGTGGTGGACCCGGGTGGTTACATCCCCGCCTGGCTTGCGAACATGATCCTGCGCGAAATTCCCTATTTCTCCCTCCAGCGCTATAGCAGGGTGGTGAACAAGCCTGAATACCAGGACGCGGAGCATGATGTGTTTCAGATCCCGCCGGGATGGCCGGGCCATGAAGAGCAGCGGGCTGCGGACGAGGGGGAGTAGCGCGCCGTAGCGGGTGAGGAAATGGTGCCCCGGAGACGATTCGAACGTCCGACCTA
>SLJS01000133.1 GCA_007135015.1 Alcanivorax sp.
AAGGGACAAGGGACAAGGGACAAGGGGCAAGGGACAGGGGACAAGCGGCGATATGACGCAGGAGCAGGGGCTGATTCTTGCCATACTGGCGGCCACGGTGGGCATGTTCCTCTGGGGGCGCTGGCGTCATGACATGGTGGCGCTGGGTTCGCTGCTGGCCTGCGTGGCCGCCGGGCTCATTCCTTCCGAAGAAGCCTTTGCCGGTTTCGGCCATCCCGCCGTGGTCACGGTGGCGGCGGTGCTGGTGCTCAGTCATGGGCTGCAGCGCACCGGCGCGGTGGATGTGCTGGCCCGCCGGGTGCTGCCTTCCTCCGCCGGGCCCATGCTGGCCATTGCCGCGCTGGCCGGACTGGGCGCGGTGCTTTCGGCGTTCATGAACAATGTGGGGGCGATGGCCCTGCTGATGCCGGTGGCGATGCAACTGGCCGCCCGGCACGAACTACCGCCGGCAAAGATCCTGATGCCCCTGGCCTTCGGTACCATCCTGGGGGGCATGACCACCCTGATCGGCACGCCGCCGAACCTGATTGTCTCCGGGTTTCGCGCCGAAACGGGCCCGGACAGTTTCGGCATGTTCGACTTCACGCCGGTGGGGCTGGCCGTGGCGGCCGCGGGCATCGCGTTTCTGGCGCTGTTTGGGCGGCATCTGGTGCCCGAGCGCCGCAGCGCGGATGCCTCGGGTTTCGACACGGCTTCCTATCTCACCGAGGTGCGTGTGACCCGCAGCGGCAAGGCCGCGGGCCGGGCCCTGCGCGAAGTGGAAAGCCGTCTGGACGAGGCCGATGCCCAGATCGTGGGAATGGTCCGGAACCGTTTCCGGGTCACTGCACCCAACCCGGCCCGGATGCTGCAACCCGGCGACATCCTGGTGGTCGAGGCCGAGCCCGAGGCCCTTAGCGGCGTGCTCTCCGGCCTGGGCCTGGAGCTGGAAGAGGAGTGGGCCGCACGGGAAGAGCAAAGGCGCACGGAGGAAGCACCGCGCAATAGTGACAGCGCAACGACACGCGCGGGCGGAGATGAAGATAACGAGCAGGATGACGAAGACACTGGCAAGCGGAAAGCGGATGACGAGGTGGTGCTCCAGGAGCTGGCGGTGCTGCCCGGATCGACCCTTATCGGTCGCTCGGCCAGCGACATCGGCATGCGCGCGCGTTATGGCCTGAACCTGCTGGCGCTTTCCCGGGAGGGCCACCGCTCGATCAGGCGCCTGCGCTCCACGAGTCTCGAGGCCGGGGATCTGCTTCTGGTCCAGGGCCCCCTGGAATCCCTGTCCGCCTTCGCCTCCAGCCAGGGATGCGTGCCGTTGGCGCAGCGCGACATCCAGATTCCCGACCGGCGTCGCGCCGTGCTGGCCTCGGTGGTCATGGCCGCCGCCATTGCCGGCGCCGCCTTCGGCCTGGTACCGGCGGCGATTTCCTTCGTGGCGGGTGTGCTGGTGTTTCTGGCCGCCAGCGTGGTACCGCCCCGCCAGGTTTATGACGCGGTGGACTGGCCGGTGATCGTGCTGCTGGCGGCGCTGATTCCGGTGGC
This sequence comes from Alcanivorax sp., assembly GCA_007135015.1. Taxonomy (GTDB): domain Bacteria; phylum Pseudomonadota; class Gammaproteobacteria; order Pseudomonadales; family Alcanivoracaceae; genus SLJS01. The sequence continues at coordinate 1,531 of SLJS01000133.1, forward strand.
CGGGGTCATGGCCACCACAGGCACCGCCGACCTGCTGGCCGCGGGCCTACTCGACACGCTGGCGCAGGGTCATCCGGTGGTCGCACTCACTCTCATTCTCGTGGTGACGATGGTCCTGTCCGATTTCATGAACAACGCAGCCACGGCGGCGGTAATGTGTCCCGTGGCCATCAGTGCCGCGCTCCAGCTCGACGCCAATCCGGACTCCTTTCTGATGGCCGTGGCCGTGGGCGCTTCCTGCGCCTTCCTCACGCCCATCGGCCACCAGAACAACACCCTCATTCTGGGGCCCGGCGGGCTTCGTTTCGGCGACTACTGGCGACTGGGGTTGCCCATGGAGGTGCTGGTGGTGCTGGTCGGTGTTCCCGTGCTGCTGTGGGTCTGGCCGCTGTGAAACCGGGCCCTTGCAGCTTTCGGCGGCAGTGCGCAAAGTAGAAGCCTGTTTTCCATTTCTTTTCAGTCCAACTCAGCGGGGCGTAAGCCATGTACAGGGCGGGGAAAGGTTTGATCGCGGTGCTGGCGGCACTGGCGCTGTGGAGCCTGAGCGTTTCATCCAGCGCGCGGGAGCTGGCGGTGGATGTGGATGAGCTGGTGCAGGTCGAGATCGCCACCCTGGGCATTGCCATGGGCGGCGCTCCGGTGGTGCTGCTGCGCGAGCCCGATGCCCGGGAAGTGGTGCCGATCTTCATCGGTACCGCCGAGGCTCAGGCGATCCTCCGGGCCCTGCGGGGCATGGAGATGCCGCGGCCCATGACCCATGATCTGTTCGGCAATGTATTCGAGGGCCTGGACGTGCGGCTCAAACGCGTCTTCGTTGATGATCTGGTGGACAATACCTTCCTGGGCATGCTCGAGCTGGAGGTGGAAGGCCGGGACGAACCCGTGCGCATCGACAGCCGGCCCAGCGACGCCATGGCCCTGGCTCTTCGTGCCGGAGCCACCATTCATGTGGCGCCGAAGGTGCTGGAGGCGGCGGCGGACATCGAGTATGAAGGCCTGGAAGACGAGGTGGTCACCGCCGTCGGCATTACCGTCAGTGTGCTCACCGAGGACGTTCGCCAGGCACTGGAGCTGCCCGAAGACCAGGGTGTGCTGGTCACCGCCGTTCGTGGCGAGGCGGCGGACAAGGGCATGGAGCCCGGGGCGCTGATCCGGGAGGTCAACGGCCAGACACCGGAGACGCCGATGCAGTTTCTCGAGCGGGTCCACGACACCGAGGATGACCGGGCCCGGATCCGTTACTGGCAGGATGGCGAGGAGCACGAAATCGCCATTTCCACCGATGTGCCCGAGCCGGAACGGCCCGCCTTCGACCCGGACGAGGGTGGAATTACGCTGTAGCAGGCTGTTTCCAACAGCCTGCCAGCGGTCAGTTGGCAGTGGTCAGGGGGTGGCCTGTCACAGTGGGCGATGGCGAAGTGATCCCCACCGACTACTGACCACCGACGGCTGACCGCTTTTCAGTATCCTGCCTCGTAACGGGCGTTCTGGATGGCTTCAGCGAGGAATTTCTCGAAGGCCTTGCGTTGCTGGGTGGTTTCCACGCCGTCGTGCTCGATGGCGAACTCCTCCTGGCCGAGTTCGTCCAGGATTCGCGTGCGTGAGCGCGGCCGCACACCGCCGTAACCCAGCCAGAGCAGGGGCAGACCCGCCAGGGCCAGCAGGGGTGCGAGCAGGGGGATCTGCAGGCGGTAGTCGGAAAACGCAAGGACAACGGCTGCCAGCAGCAATATGGAGCCCAGCCGGAACAGGCGCGCACGGGCGGGCTGGAACGAGCGGTCCTCGATGAAGATCGGCGCAAGGCGATCCAGCGGGCGGGCCCGGGCACCCTGCCAGGGGCCGCGTTCCCACTTTTCCACCAGAAAGCCCTCCTCGATCTGGAGGACCTTGAGCGTGCGGCCATCGCGGACCCGCAGCACTTCCCTGCCGGGCTGGATTCTCGTTACGTTCTGCACTGCTGGCTGCTCCCAGGATCCGGTGCGCGGCGTATTGTAACCGTTCACCGTCATCAAGTCCGTGGATTCCGCTAATCAGGGCCGTTGCGCTCCATCCTGCCGCCGCCTTCACGGGCTTTCAAATACAATGGACGGCCGCCCACTTGAAATGGGGGGCTCGGCCCAAAGATTCCCCTGTGGCGCCGAATGATGTGGGCGAGGTGGAGTAGTGACCCATGGAAGCTGAATTCTGGCATCGCAAATGGCAACGCAACGAGATCGGATTCCACCGCGCGGAGATCCATCCGGCGCTGACCGGTTGCTGGGAGCCGCTGGCGGGGGAGGATCGCGGGCCGGTGCTTGTGCCCCTGTGCGGCAAGAGCCTGGACATGCTCTGGCTTCGCGAACAGGGACATCAGGTCCTGGGGGTGGAAATCAACGAACTGGCGGTGCAGCAGTTCTTCTCCGAGAACGGGCTGGACGTGGAAAAGTCCCGGCAGGATGACTTCACGGTCTGGGAAACCGAGGGCATACGACTTTTCTGTGGTGACTTCTTTTCCCTGGAGCGGGAGCAGCTGTCCGATGTGCAGTTCATTTATGACCGTGCCGCACTGATTGCTCTGCCGCAGGAGATGCGCGAACACTATGCGCGTCATCTTTCCCGTATCCTGCCCGACCCGGTCCGCGGGCTGCTGGTCACACTGGTCTATGAAGAAAGCGAGTTGGAAGGGCCTCCCTTTTCGGTGCGTGAGCAGGAGGTGCGCGCGCTGTTCGGCGAACGCTTCCACCTGGAGCGGGTGGCCGAACGCGACGGCCTCGAGCGTGACCCGGGCATGCGGGACAAGGGGCTTTCCAGCCTTTCCGAACAGGTCTTCCGGCTCGAGCCTCACGGGCTCTGAGAGAGGGGGTGTGGCGGTCAGCGGTCGGCTTTCAGTGTGAACCAATAGCTACGAGTCCAGCCGCCGGGTGACCCTTCCCGCCACTCGCCACTCGCCACTCGCCACTCGCTACTCGTAGCCCGTAGCCCGTAGCCCGTAGCCCGTAGCCCGTAGCCCAAACCTACA
>SLJS01000394.1 GCA_007135015.1 Alcanivorax sp.
CCGCAGCTCCGTCATCTCTTCCACCGCGAAGGACGGCCCCTCCCGGGTATTGCCGGCTTCGCGCACGCCACCATAGGGCTGCTGGTCCAGGCGTACCGTGGGAATCTCGTTGATCAGCACGCCGCCGAAATCCAGCTTTCTGGCCGCTTTCAGGGCCTTGTCCAGGGAGTTGGTGAAGACGCCGGCATGAAGGCCGAATTCGCTGTCGTTGGCCATGGCCAGGCCCTGGTCGAAATCGTCGTAGGCGTTGACCACCAGCACCGGGGCAAAGGCCTCGGCCCGATAAAGCCGGCAGTCCTGCGGCGGCTCGTCGATCACCGTGGGCAGCCAGACCCCCTGTTCCGCCCGGCCGCCGGCGACGAGCTTGCCGCCGCCTTCGATGGCCTCCCTGACCCACTGCTCGACCCGGTCATTTTCCTGTGGCCGGATCAGCGGGCCCACCTGGGTACGGTCGTGGGCCGGGTCGCCGCAGACCAGTGACTCCGCTGCCTCGCCAAGTTTCGACACCAGGGCATCATGGCTGTCGCGATGGACCAGCACCCGCTGCACCGAGATGCAACTCTGCCCGGCATTGGCAAAGCCACCGACCTTGAGTTTCTCCACGATCCGGTCCAGGTCCGTGTCCGGCTCCACCACCAGCGGAGAGTTGGCGCCCAGCTCCAGGCAGACACGTTTTTTCGGCGCGCTGGCCGCGATGCTCCAGCCCACCGGAGCACTGCCGGTGAAGGAAACGAGTTTGGGAATCTCGTGGGCCACCAGCGGTGCCCCGGCTTCCTTGCCCGAGTCGGTACCCACCGAAACCCAGTCCTCGGGCAGGCCCGCCTCGATCAGCATTTCCACCAGGCGGATGCCGGTCAGCGGCGTCTGCGGGGCGGGCTTGAGCACCACCGGGCAGCCGGCGGCAATGGCGGGGAACAGCTTGTGGGCGACCAGGTTCAGCGGAAAGTTGAACGGCGTGATGGCAGCCACCACCCCCACCGGTACCCGCAGGGCGAAAGCGATCTTCCCCTCGCCGGGGGCGGAACCTTCCGAAGGGGTCATGATGCCGTCAAGCCGCCGGGCCTCCACGGCGGAGAACACAGCCGTGTCGACACAACGGGTCACCTCACCGCGGGCAGTGGCAATGGGCTTGCCGCCCTCGAGCATGATGGTGCGGGCCAGGTCCTCGCCCTTTTCGCGCAGCAGGTCAGCCATCCGCTCCAGCACACGCGCGCGTTCATGCTGCGGGAAGTCTTCCCGGGCCAGCGCCGCTGCGGCAGCCCGGCATGCACGATCCACCTCCTGCTCGCCGCAGGCGGGGACTTCCCCCACCTGCTCGCCGTTGTAGGGATTGATGACCGCGTGTCCGGCGGAAAGGGTCTCCTGCTTGCCGGCTATGCGTACCGCAGTCTGTTTCATGCTGTTCCTCCAGGGCGATTCTCAATTGCCGGGCACATAGCCCAGCTCCTTGTCCACTACGTTAAACAGCTCCTCTCCCCGTTGCCAGCGCGCGAGATTTTCCAGGAACTGCTCCGACAGCGCGGCACGCCAGCCAATGAAGTCTCCGGCCATGTGCGCGGTGATCAGTACATTGTCCATGGCCCAGAGAGGGTGCTCCGGGGGCAGGGGCTCTTCCTCGAAGACATCCAGTGCCGCGCCGGCAATCCTTTTTCTGCGCAGCGCCCCGACCAGATCGTCGGTGCACACAATGGGCCCACGGCCAATATTGATAAACAGGGCCGACTCCCGCATGGCTTCGAAGGCGCGCGCGTCGAACATCCCGCGCGTGCCGGAGGTCAAAGGCGCCGCCACCACCACATGATCCGCCAGGGACAATTGCTCATGCAGTGCGTCATTGCCGTGCACGGCCCGAAAGTCCGGATCGCTGTCCCGCCCTTCCCGGGCGATGCCATGTACTTCCATGCCGATGGCCGCGGTCACTCGCGCGATCTCGCGTCCGATGGCCCCGGCACCCACCACCAGCACACGCTCGCCCAGCGCGCGTCCGGTATCACGGTGTTTCCATTGGTGCTTCTGCTGCAGGCGCAGTGAGCCGTGAAAGTCCTTGACCCACATGAGGATGGCACCGAGCACATACTCGGCGATCGAGCGATTGAAGATACCCTGCGCATTGGTCAGCACCACATCGCTTTCGCGAACCTCGGGAATGAGCACGGCATCGACGCCGGCGCTGGTGGCGTGAATCCAGCGCAGCTTGTCGGCCTTCGGCCAGGCGTGACCGAGTACCCCGGTGCGAAAGTCCGTCACCACCAGCACCTCGCTGCCGGGCAGGGCCCCGGCCAGGGATTCCGCGTCCCGCGCCCAGCGGACTTCGGCGAGCCCGGAAAGCGGCTCGAGCCCCGGCGGCGTATCCTCGTCGGGGGCGGTCAGTACCGTGACCACCGGCTTGCGATCTGCATCGTTCATGACTCTTCCTGTAGCGATCCAGGCGGAATGCGCGTTCCAGTATTCATGCACTACTGCGGCGAGGTCAATGCCACGCCTTGCGTCAGCCAGGGTATGCGCCACGTCTGAATACGATCATGCTGCCTTGCCGGCCGCTTGACCCGGTAGGGAGGGAGACGTACGTTGAACGAAGGTATGTCTTTTTCATTCAGGAGCCGCGCATGACCGCATCCGCAAAGGGCAGCCCGGAAGAGATGATCACCGGCAAGAAGATGCGCTACCGGAAGGCCAAGGCCCGCTGGCACCCGTCCATGCAGGCGATTCCCGTTCCGGGCATCCGCCGCATGGTCAACCTGGCCAGCACCATGGAGGATGTCATCCATCTGTCCATCGGGCAGCCGGACCTGCCCACGCCCGAACACGTGATCGACGCCTATGTGGACGCGCTCAGGGCGGGCCAGACCGGCTACACCATGGATGCGGGATTGCCGGAGCTTCTCGAGGCCCTGCGCGACTATTACGGCGCCCGCTATGACCGCAAGCTGGAAAAGGAAAACATCCTGATTACCAGTGGCGCCACCGAGGCGATGTATCTGGCGCTGTCGGCCACCGCCGCGCCCGGACGCCAGTTTCTGGTAGTGGACCCGTCCTTCCTGCTTTATGCGCCACTGATCCGCATGAATGGCGGGGAGGTCAAGTATGTATCCACCAATGCATCCAATGGCCATCAGCTCGACCCGGAAGCGGTAATCCGCGCCATGAGCGACCGCACCTTTGCGGTGGTGTTGAACTCACCCAACAACCCCACCGGGGCCGTCTATCCACGCGAGACCATCGAGGCCATTGTCGAGGAGTGTGCCTTCCGCGGCATCCATGTGTTCAGTGACGAGGTCTACGATCACATGGTGCTGGATGAAGGCGAGGAATACGCCAGCGTTCTTCGCTGCACCGCCGATCTCGATCACATCATGTGCATCAGCAGCTTCTCCAAGACCTACAGCATGGCGGGTCTTCGCGTGGGCTGGGTCATTTCCAGCCAGGGCGCCATCAAGAAGCTGCGTCGGTATCACATGTTTACCACCTCCGTGGCCAACACTCCGGCCCAGTTCGCGGGGGTGGCCGCCCTGCGCGGTGACCAGCAACTGGTCCATGACCGGATACAGATCTATCGCGAGCGCCGCGACCGGATTACCGAGCTGGTCCAGCATACCCCGCACATGGAGGGGTATACCCCGGGAGGTGCCTTCTATATCTTCCCGGACCTGCCACCCCACGTGGACGCCAACGACCTGTGCATGCGGATGCTCAAGGAAACCGGCGTCTGCGCGGTGCCCGGCGATGCCTTCGGCGACAGCTGCTCGAACTCCCTTCGCTTCAGCTTCTCCGCGCCGACCGAGCGGATCGAGGAGGCCTTCGACCGGATCATCCCCTGGATGAAGAAGCAGAAACTGGGGTAAGCTGAAACCCTGGCGGCGGGCCGGCCCGGCCCGCCTTTCCCCGGTGGACGCCTCGTCATGACCTGGTTTCAGTTCCTTGCAAGCTGGCTTCTCTTCGGCACCTTCTTTGCCCTCTTCTCGGCGGAGAGCTGCGCCATTTTCAGCAATGTGGGCAAGACCGGCGACGTGGAGATCGAGATCACCGATGCGCCCGCCGACGACGTCGAGCGGCTGCGACTTGCCATCAACCGGGTCGAGTTCGGTCGTGACAACGGCGACGAGGAGAGCCGTGATACGGATCTGGTCATCGAGAACCTGCTGGATCTGCAGCAGGGCGAGACCCGCACCCTGCTTGACGATGAACTGCCCGCCGGCAGCTATGACTGGCTGCGCCTTCATCTGAATCTCGGCGACTCCGAAGTCGAGGAGCGTGATGGCGGAGTCTTTTCCCTGGAAACCACCACCGTCACAGACGGAGAGGCCGTCCTGCGGGTGGACCAGAGCTTCAAGGTGGAGGACGACGAGACCAAGAGACTGGTGCTAGACGTGGAACTGCGCCAGGCGCTGGTAGTGGATGCCGCCGGCTACCTGATGCGACCGGTACTGCGCCTGATGAACCGCGGAGAAACCGGCTCCCTGGAAGGGACAGTGGCCGCGGCGCTGGTCAATGATGACGACTGCA
>SLJS01000144.1 GCA_007135015.1 Alcanivorax sp.
AAGGGGCAAGGGGTAAGGGACAAGGGACAAGGGACAAGGGACAAGGTTGCGCGGCTTCGCCGCGCTCCTGCGCTCCCTGTTGCCTTCGCGCCCGACGCATCACGAACAGAACAGGGCCGTGTGCCTGCTACGCCTTGCCCCTTGCCCCTTGCTCCTTGCTCCTTGCTCCTTGTCCCTTTCTTTATTCGTAATCGAAGGAGAAGTGCTCCGGTTTGATCTTCATGGTCGAGGCTGTCGGGCGGACCATGGATTCCGCGTGGGCCCGGGCGCGGGGCAGAAGGTGGTCGAAGTAGAACTCCGCCGTCGCGATCTTGGCGCGATAGAACTCCTCGCTCTGCTCGCCGCCCTTGTCGATCTTCTCCCAGGCTTTCTGCGCCATCAGCGCCCAGTAATAGGCCATGGTCACGTAGCCGGAATACATCAGGAAATGGTGGCTGGAGACCGAGACCTGTTCGCGGTCCTTGCGGGCGATCATGGCGATGCGCATGGTCAGGTAGTTCCACTGGCCGGCCAGGCGCAGCAGTTTCCAGGCGAAGGGGCGCAGCTTGCTGTTGGAAAGGTTACGGGTGCCGAAATCGGTGAGCTTGCGCGAATGCTCACGCACACACTTGCCGCGGGTCATCAACAGTACCTTGCGGCCGAGCAGATCCAGAGCCTGGATCCCGGTGGTGCCCTCATAGAGCGTGGCGATCCGTGCATCGCGCAGGATCTGCTCCATGCCGTGCTCGCGGATGTAGCCGTGGCCGCCGAGCACCTGCATGCCCAGGCTGGCGCACTCCTGGCCCATTTCGGTGAGGAAGCCCTTGAGGATGGGCGTCATGAAGCCCAGCTGGCTGTCCCAGTACTCGCGTTTTTCCTCGTCGCCCTCGAGCACGCCGTTGACCATGTGGTCGGCGTACTGGGCGGCGCCGTAGAGCATGGCGCGGCCCCCTTCGGCGATGGCCTTCTGTGTGAGCAGCATGCGGCGCACGTCGCCGTGGTGGATGATGGCGTCAGCCACATGGTCCGGGTCCTGCTTGCCGGCAAGCGCGCGCATGGAACGCCGCTCCTTCGCATAGGGCAGCGCCCCCTGGAAGGAAAGCTCCGCGTGGGCAACGCCCTGGAGCGCCGTGCCGATGCGCGCGCTGTTCATGAAGGTGAACATGCAGTTGAGCCCCTCGTTGGGCGGGCCCAGCAGGTAGCCGGTCGCGCGGTCGAAGTTGATCTCGCAGGTGGCCGAGGCATTGATGCCCATCTTCTTTTCCAGCGAGCCGCATTGCACGCCGTTGGCCTCGCCCACGCCGCCGTCGGCGCCGGGCAGGAACTTGGGCACGATGAACAGGGAAATGCCCTTGGTGCCCTCGGGCGCGTCGGGGAGCCGGGCCAGCACCACATGCACGATGTTCTCGGTCAGGTCATGGTCGCCGGAGGAAATGAAGATCTTGGTCCCGCTGATGCGATAGCTGCCGTCGTCGGCGGCTTCCGCCCGGGTTTTCATCTGCCCGAGATCGGTGCCGCACTGGGCCTCGGTCAGGCACATGGTGCCGCCCCAGCGACCCTCGGTCAGTGGCGTCAGATAGGTCTGCTTCTGCTCCTCGGTACCGTGCATCATGATGGTGTTCTGGGCGCCCAGGCTCAGCCCCGGGTACATGGAGAAGGGCCAGTTGGCGGTGCCCAGCATTTCCTGCTTGATCAGGCTCAGCGACATGGGCAGGCCCTGGCCGCCGTATTCCTCCGGGTGGGACAGCCCCTGCCAGCCGCCGGCCATGTACTCGGCGTAGGCTTCGGGAAAGCCGTTCGGCGTTCTCACCTGGCCGTCCTCGAGCTTGCAGCCTTCCTGGTCGCCGCTGTGATAGAGCGGGGCGATGGTGTTCTCACAGAGCTTGGCCAGCTCGGTGAGGATGGCCTCGACCATGTCCGGGGTCGCCTCGTCCCCGTTGGACAGCTTGCCGTAATGCCCGGGGAAGTCGAGCAGCTCGTTCATCAGGAAGTGCATGTCGCGAAGCGGAGCCTGGTACTGTGGCATGAGAACCTCTCTCTGGTGACCCGGTTACAGGATAGCGGCCCGACGGGCGGCGCAACACTCGGGGCGCGTTTTATACCGGAGATACCGGCCAGGGCGGTTGACTGAAAATACGTCGGCAGCCGTCTCGGCTGCCGCGCCTCGGGCTACAGGCTTCGAGCCGCGAGCTCCAGCCCCGAACCCGCAGCTCGGGGCCCGTAGCCCTTGCCAGGTTCTTCGCGCACCAAGGTGCGCTCCCACAAACCCTTTTGCGACATTCTCTCGGTGGGAGGGGGATTCCAGAGCAGTGGGCGCTCGGGAGGCCTTGACGCAGGTCCCGTTAGCCCAGCCTTGACGAGCCCGCAGCCCGCAGCCCGCAGCCCCTATTCATTTCTTCGGAAGCCGAATTCCCACCAGACTGACGTGATCGTTGTCCAGCGCGCGCACCCGCAGCCGCAGGCCCTGGCCCAGGGTGACGGTATCGCCGACGACGGGGCGGCCCCGGCGGCGGTTGCGGAAGAGTTCATCCAGCGTCAGGTGCATCAGCTCCGGGGGCAGGTCGGTGAGCCCGTAGGTGAGTGCCACATCCGAGACCTTCACCGTGGCTCGCACTGTGAAGTCCCCGTAGTAGCGCCGCAGCGCCGTGGTGGTGGCGAGGAACCACTCGCCCAGCTGTTCCTGGGAGGCGTGGTCGCACAGCCAGAGAATATGGTCACCGGCGCGGATCACCGAATCTTCTTCCGGCTCGACCAGTTGCCGCCCGCGCACCAGCGACACCGCCCGCGCCTGTCCGGGGATGATTTCGTCGAGATGCTTGCCTTCGGCCCGCGAGCCGGGCTCGACCACGAACTGGGCCAGGTAGCGGTCGTCGGCGCCTTCCACGGCGGTGGCGTTCAGCGGCGCCGCCGCCGGAGGCAGCCCCACATGCAGGCGCCGGGCGAACCAGCCCACCGTGGAGCCCTGCAGCAGCAGGGAGGTGAGAACCACCACGAAGGTGATGTTGAACAGCAGCATGGTCTCTTCCACGCCGGCGAGCAGCGGAAACACCGCCAGCACAATGGGCACCGCCCCGCGCAGTCCCGTCCAGGAGATGAAGGTGCGCTCGCTGGGATTGAAGGCAAAGGGCAGCAGTGAAAGCCATACCGCCGCCGGCCGGGCCACCAGCATCAGAAACAGCGCGATGGCCAGACCCGGAAGCAGTGAATGGACCAGGTCCGAGGGGGTGACCAGCAGTCCCAGCAGCAGGAACATCACCGACTGGGCCAGCCAGGCCATGGAATCCATGGCGCGCAGCACGTTGTCGCTGGTGCCCTTGCGCCGGTTGCCGGCGATCAGCCCGGCCAGGTATACCGCCAGAAAGCCGCTGCCGCCGGCCAGGTTGGTGATGGCGAAGAGTGTGGCGCCGCCGGCGCACAGCAGCAGTGCATGGAGGCCCTCGTTACTGCGCACGCGCAGCATCAACTCGGCGAGCAGCCCACCCAGCAGCACACCCACCAGCGCGCCGATGCCGAACTGCTGGAGCAGTTGCAGCAGCACACCCGGCCCCCAGCTGATTTCCGGGTACATGAGGATCTCGATCAGCAGCACCGTGATGAAGATCGCCATGGGGTCGTTGAGGCCGGATTCGATCTCCAGGGTACTGGCCACTCTTTCATTGAGCCGCAGACCCGAGCTCTTGAGCACATTGAACACCGCCGCGGCATCCGTGGAGCCGACGATTCCGCCGAGCAGCAGCCCCAGCCGCCAGTCCACGCCCAGCAGCCAGGTGGCGAAGGCTCCGGTGAACATGGCGGTGAGCACCACGCCCAGGGTGGCCAGGGTCAGCGCCGGGCGCAGACCTACCCGGAAGGCATCCAGCCGGGTGCGCAGCCCGCCGTCGAGCAGGATCACCGCCAGGGCGAGATTGCTGATCAGAAAGCCCAGCTCGAAGTCCTGGAAGGCAATGCCGCCAACGCCGTCCTCGCCGGCGAGCATGCCCAGCACCAGAAACACCAGCAGCGAGGGAATCCCTATGCGGGTGCTCAGGGTTCCCAGCAGCAGGCCGGTGAACAGCAGGCCGGCGCCCAGCAGTAACAGCAGATTCAGGTGCTCCAATGAAACGCCTTCCCCGAACGGTCAGTGGTGTGCGGAGGCACATTGTAGCGCGCCCGTCCGGAAGGTGTCGCAGAAGGGCCTCTGCTCTGGCGAGTGTGTCGTAAAAGCCTTGTGGGCGCGCACCCTGGGGCGCGAAGAACCTGGCACTGTGCTGGAATCCGGGGCCTTGGCGGCCCAGGGTCCGTTCCCACAGGTGCCAGTAGACCTTTGTGCGACCTCGGCGCTCGCGCCTGAAAGCCTCCGCCTGTGAAGGGGGCTATCGCAAAAGGAAAATTTCGCGCGCAGCCTTGCTGGAAGGTCCCCTCTCCCCGCCGTGGGAGAGGGACAGGGAGAGGGGGGATCGTATTACGGGAAAGCATTGAGTAGTGCGGCTTGCGTAGCCTTCCCCCTCTCCCCAACCCCTCTCCCACCAGGA
>SLJS01000257.1 GCA_007135015.1 Alcanivorax sp.
GCGCGGGCGGCGTCTGCGGCGCTTTTTTCCCTTGCCGTCAGCGCCGGCATCATTGCCCAGTTGCTTCACCATGGCGACCCGTTCGTCCTCGTCCGCCTCCTGGTACCGGGTCCACCATTCACCCAGGCCCGACTCGATCTCTCCGGCGCGTTCGCGCACCAGCAGAAAGTCGTAGGCCGCCCGGAACCGCCGATGGCCAAGCATGGCCTCGGCGCGCTTGCCGGTTCGCCGGGGCAGGCGCATCTGCAGCGACCATATTTCGCGCATCACCGAGGAGAAGCGCCGGGGAATGGCGACAATCTCCACTTCCCGGGCAAGCACCTCGCTCATGGCCTGGTTGAGCGCGGGCATGGCGGCTTCACCCGCCTCGCGACGTTCGGCCATGCGCGCGCGCACGGCCGGCCACAGCAGCACACCGAAGAGAAAGGCCGGGGTGACCGGCTTGTTCTGCGAAATGCGCCGGTCGGTATTGCGCATGGCCTCGGCCAGCAGCCGCTCGCCGCTTTCGTCGCCGGCGGCCAGGGCTTCGGCGGTTTCCGGAAACAGTGGTTCGAACAGGCCCAGCTCGCGCAGTGCTTCCAGCGATTCCCGGGCGTGGCCGGTGAGAAAGAGTTTGAGCACCTCGTCGAACAGCCGCGCGGGCGGCACATTGCGCAACAGGTTCGCCAGCTCGCCAATGGGTGCCCGGGTATCGGCGTGCAGCTCGAAGCCCAGCTTGGCGGCGAAGCGGGCGGCCCGCAGCATGCGCACCGGGTCCTCGCGGTAGCGCTCATGCGGGTTCCCGATCAGACGGATGATGCCGGCCTCCAGGTCCTTCATGCTGTCGGTGAAGTCATGGAGGGCGAAGTCGGCGATATTGTAGTAGAGCGCATTGATGGTGAAATCGCGACGCAGGGCATCTTCCTGGATGTTGCCGTAGATGTTGTCGCGTAACACCTGGCCATCGTTGCTCAGGCTGCGCCGGTCGCGGCCGGTGTCCGACGCCTTCGGCGGCCGGGCCCGGAAGGTGGAGACCTCGATGACTTCCGGGCCGAAGCGCACATGCACCAGCCGGAAGCGCCGGCCTATGATCCGCGCCCGACGGAAAAGGCCCTCGATCTGCTCGGGGGTGGCGTCGGTGACCACGTCGAAGTCCTTGGGCTGGCCGCCGGTGAGCAGGTCCCGCAGGCAGCCGCCGACCAGGTAGGCCTGATAGCCGCCCTTGTGCAGGCCATAGAGCGTATTGAGTGCTGCCTTGCTCAGCTGGTTGCGCGATACCGGGTGCTGGTCCCGGGGGATAACGGTTTCACGGATGGTGCCGGGGTTGCCGGAACTTCTCCGGAACAGCCGGGTCACAAAAAAAAGGAGCCGGCGCATGGCGTCGTGGAGTCTTTGCAGCATCAAGAATGAATTTCCCTTCGGGGGTTGCAGGACGGAGGCGATAGTACCATCCCGGCGCGTCTGGCGGGTAATCCGGCGCCTGGGGGTCTCATCGCCGGTGTGGGGTTTCGGCGCCGGGCAGACCGCTACTGGAAGCTCCTGATGGCCGGAATGACATGAAATGATGTGACAGTGGCACGAGTCGGAAAGTGGCCGCCCGGGAGCACGGAATGAGCGGAATGACCGAAATGACCGGAATGAAAAGGGGGCCACAGCGTACTGTGGCCCCCGATGATTGCGCTGATTCTTTTGTTGTTATTGTTGGTTCTTGTTTTCTGCCTTGTGCCACGACGTTCCGGTCGTGACGAGCACTGCATTGGCTCGTGAAATTGTTTTTCTTCTGGTTCTTCTTGTTATTTGTTCTGAGCCTTTCATACGCCGTTGTTCTTGTTCTTGCGGCGTGTGTTTATGCTGCCCCCGCACCCGCGGTATTGCAAGGATTTGAAAATATCTTGGAAAACAGCGGGTTATGGCGATTTTTTGCAGGCAGTCATTTCGGGTCAGGAAATCTGTAACCGTGATGTTACCGTGATGTGTAGGACGGTAACACTGTGGCGGCGTTCCCGCCCCGTGTGGACCGGTTTCTCATGAGCCGCTTCCCGCACCGGCTTTCTTGCGGGGGATGCCGAGGCGCTGGCGGCGTTCCCACAGGCACTTGCGGCTGATGCCCAGCTTCTGTGCCAGTTCGGTCTCGGTCATGCTCTCCTGGTTTTCCAGTACGAAGCGCGTGAAGTAATCCTCCAGGGACAGATCTTCCTGGGGGTCCAGCAGCCTGCGCGGCGTTGCCTTCCGGCCCGGGCTTTCCGTCGCCGCCGCGGGCTCGTGCAGCGCAAGCAGCTCCGGCGAGATTTCCGGACCCTCGGCCAGGATCACGGCGCGCTCAACGGCGTTTTCCATTTCCCGCACATTGCCCGGCCAGTGGTATTCCGCCATGGTTTCCAGCGCCGCCCGGCTGAAATGCAGCGGCCCGCAGTTGTGATGCTCCGACAGACGGGACAGCAGCGCATGGGCAAGCGCCGGGATGTCCTCGCCGCGCTCGCGCAGCGGGGGCAGGGTCAGCTGGACCACCTTGAGCCGGTAGTAGAGGTCCTCGCGAAGGCCGGCCTCGTGCATCAGGGTGGACGGCTCCCGGGTGCAGGCGGCTACCAGCCGGACATCCACCCGCCGCGTTTCATGACTGTCGATTCGGGAGAACTCCCCCTCGTCGAGCAGGCGCAGCAGCCGGGACTGGGCCTCGACGGGCAACTCGCCCACCTCGTCGAGAAACAGGGTGCCGCCGTCGGCGGCTTCGACCAGGCCTCGCCGGTGCTCGCTGGCCTGGCCGAACAGCTCCGCCTCCAGCAGCTCCCGGGGAATGGCCGCGCAGTTGACCGCCATGATCGGTGCCCGGGCCCGGGGGCTGCGACTGTGCATGGTCCGGGCCATCAGCTCCTTGCCGGTACCCGGCTCGCCGCTGATCAGGACCGTGGCGTCGGTGCCGGCGACCCGTTCCATCTGGCGAACCAGTTCCTGCATGGGGGCGCTTTCGGCCACCAGGTCCCGCACGGGAAAGCTGCGTTCCACGTCCGCCTGCAGGGCCTGGTTGTGGCGTGACAGGGAGTTTTCGCGCAGCACCCGGTCCACCGCGAGCAGCATCTCGTCATGGTCAAAGGGCTTGGCAATGTAGTCCACGGCGCCCTGGCGCATGGCGTCCACCGCCGAGCGCAGGCTAGCGTAGCTGGTCATGATCAACACCGGTGTGGGGCGGGCGGCGTCGATCAGGCTGGTGCCGGAGGCGCCGGGCAGGCGCAGGTCGCAGATAATCAGGTCATAGTCGCTGAGCGTCTTCTCTCCGGCTTCTTCCGCCGAACCTGCCTCTTCCACGCTGTGTTGGTGACGCTCGAGCAGTTTGCGCAGTGCTCCGCGGATTACCGGCTCATCCTCGACGATCAGGATATGGCTCATGCTCAGTTGCTCCCGCGGTAGCGGGGGAGAGTGATGACAAAGCGGGTGCCGCCATGGTCATTCAGCGGACTCTCCACCCGGATACTGCCAAAGTGATCCTCAATGATACTGTATACAAGCGCCAGACCAAGACCCGTGCCGCGCCCGGGCGCCTTGCTGGTGGCGAAGGGTTCAAACAGCGAATGCATCAGCTCGGGGGGGATCCCGTGGCCCCGGTCCTCCACCCGGATCTCCAGGCTCTGTTCATCGGCGTCACTGCCCACGGTTACCGGCGCCTCGTTGTCGCAGGCATCGCTGGCATTGCCCAGCAGGTTGATGAATACCTGCAGCAGGCGCTGCGGGTCTCCCTGGGCAAGATGTTCGGGACGGGTAAGATTGTCGAAGCGCTGGCGCTTGCGGTCCGGGTCCAGACGCAGCAGTTTGATGGCCTCTTCCACCGTGTCGTGAATCGACACCGGACCCTGAATCGGGCTGGTGCCCCCGCTGTGGCTGAAGGTTACCAGCGACTCCACGATGCGGTTGATGCGTCGGGTC
Source organism: Alcanivorax sp. (assembly GCA_007135015.1). Lineage (GTDB taxonomy): Bacteria > Pseudomonadota > Gammaproteobacteria > Pseudomonadales > Alcanivoracaceae > SLJS01. Next base: position 3,898 of record SLJS01000257.1, read on the forward strand.
TGCTCGATGATCTGCCCGGCGCTTTCTTCCATTTCGTCCCGGTCGCTGTGGCGGTCCATGTTCTGGGCCAGGCAGGCGATGGCGGTGACCGGGTTGCCGATCTCGTGGGCCACCCCCGCCGCAAGTCTGCCAATGGAAGCGAGGCGTTCACTGTGGGCCAGCCGGGCCTCGAGCAGGCGCAGGTCGGTGACATCCTCGATCAGCATCACCAGCCCGCCGCTGCGCTCGCCCGGCACCAGGCCCTGGACGCGGGACTTGTGCAGGCTGAACCAGTGGGTCTGGCCTTCCAGGCGTGTCTCGCGCTGCGGTATGCGATCCACGTCGGCGGCGGCAAAGTCCCCCAGCACCGACGACCAGGGTTCGGGCAGGGTGTCGAAGCGTGAGCCGATGGTGCGTCGCGAGGAAATGCCGGTGAGCCGTTCCATGGCCAGGTTCCAGCCGATGATTTCTCCGTCGGTGCCCAGTGACACCACGCCCATGGGCAGCTCGAGCAGGGTCTGGCGGTGGAAGCGGCGCAGGGTATCCAGTTCCGCGGCCAGACCGGAAAGCCGGTTGCGGTACTGCTCCAGCCGGGATTCGATGAACTGGATGTCTTCGCTGGAACCGCCTTCCTGGGGCCGGTACGGAAGGTGGTCCTCGACGATCTGGTGAGCGACGGACGGACCCAGCAACCCGGAGAGGTTGGTTTCCACCTGGTCGCGCAGGCGGCGCAGTGCATAGGGCCGGGTTTCCGTGGAAGCCAGGCCCAGATCACGCTGGGCCTGCTGTACTTCCCGTTCGGCGGTAACCGGTCCCAGGGGTGCGGTCAGTGACTGCTGGAAATCCGGCACGCTGCGGGCATCCAGCTCCCAGCGGAAGGGCCGGCGCAGGCTGTCCACGGCACAGGTCTCGGCGGTATTGATCTCCTCCTGGCTGGTGGAGGTAAACAGAGAAACCAGGCTGAATGCGACTCCGTTGAGCGCCATGGACCCGATTGCCACATAGTGCCACTGGGTGGTCGGGGCATGCGCCTGCAGGCCCAGCAGTTCCAGGAAGAACAGCGCCTGTTCCCGCTGACCGAGCATGGGCACCAATAGCCCCAGCGACCAGATACTGAAGCCGACGAAAAGGCCGGCGAAAAAGCCCTTGCGGTTGGCGCCGGGCCAGAACAGCGCGCCGATCAGGCCGGGAACGAACTGCAGGGTGGCCACGAAGGAGAGCACGCCGAGTTCGGTCAGGCTGTGCTGCTCACTGGTGGCGGTGTAAAGCAGATACCCCATGGCCAGGATGGCGGCAATCAGCAGCCGGCGGACCCACAGCAGGAAACGATACAGCCCCTCGTCCTGGCGCGGGCGGCGGATCGGCAGCACCAGATGATTGAGCGTCATCGACGACAGCGCCAGGGTGGCCACGATCAGCATGCCGCTGGCGCCGGTCAGGCCGGCCAGATATGCGAGCATCGCGCCGGTCTCGCCTCCCAGTGCGCCTACGCCCAGGGTGAAGTAATCGGGCGCCTGGTCGACCTCTCCGGCAATGGCGCTCCAGAGGATGATGGGAACGCAGAAGGCCATGATCAGAAGAAGCAGGGGCATGCCCCAGCTGGCCGTCATCAGTGCGCGCGGGTTGAGATTCTCCGTGAAGGCCATATGGAACATGTGCGGCATTACCACCGCCGAGACGAAAAAGGCCAGGATCAGGGAGTGCCAGGTGCCGTCCTGCAGGGGCTGGTAGAGCCGTTCCAGGGCCTCGGGGTTGGTATTGAGCCATTCGTTCAGACCGACCGGGCCGCCAAATACCGAGAAAAGACCGATCAGCGTGATCGCCACAAAGGCGGTTACCTTGATCAGGGATTCGGCCGCGATGGCCACTACCAGCCCTTCGTGCTTGCCCCGGGTGGTGGAGTGGCGGGCACCGAAGAGGATGGCGAACAGGGTAACCAGCAGGCAGTACCACAGCGCCAGGCCGCCGGCGTCCGGTTCACCGGAGAGCACCTGTATGGACTCGGCCACCGCCTTGATCTGCAGCGACAGCAGCGGAAGCATGCCCACCAGCATCATCAGTGTGGTCAGTGCGCCGGCCAGGCGGCTGCGATAGCGGAAGGCGAACAGGTCCGCCAGGGAGGCCAGCTGGTAGGTACTGGTAAGCCGCAGTATCGGTGCCAGCAGGATGGGCGCGAGCAGGAAAACACCGGAGATACCCAGAAAGTAGGCCAGGAAGTTGAAGCCGAACCCGTGGGCGTAGCCGACGCTGCCGTAGATGGCCCAGGAGCTGGCGTAGACCATCAGCGAGAACACATAGACCGCGGGATGACGTACCAGCCGGGCGGGCAGCAGGCCGCGGTCGGTAACCCAGGCCACCAGGAACAGCAGGAAGAGGTAACCGGCGGCGATCAGAAAGAGCTGGGAAAAGCTATAGTCCATCGAGGTCCCGGCTCTTGGTGATCCAGTAGCTGAGCGCGATCAGGCCCAGCCAGATCAGGTAGGGCCGATACCAGGCCTGCCCCCCCTCGCTCCACCACTCGATGATGGCCGGCGAGAGCAGATAGGTGCCGAGTATGAAAATGATCAGCAGTCGGTCGGCGTACATGGGGCCGGGTCATCCTGTTCTTCCGTTGGCTCCAAAGTAACCGTTGCTCCCGGACGAATAAAGGGACTCATGAGCAATTCATGCCGGGTCGGCGGGCAGATGTTTATATTCCCCGGCAAGCCGCTGCGGCTGCCAGTGCGTCAGTGCCCACGCCAGCAGCTCCCGCACCGGTGCGTGGCGCAGCTCATCCGGCGCGGGCATGCGCAGGCAGGCCAGAGCACGGCGAAGGTTTTCCGATGGGTTCTCCTGGCTGAGGGCCGCCGCACCCCTGGATTTCGAAAGCTTGTTGCCGTCGCGGTCGGTGATCACCGGGAGATGGGCCCACCCGGGACTTTCCAGGCCGAGACAATCGAGCACGTGAATCTGTCGGGCGGTGGAGTCGATCAGGTCGGCACCCCGCATGACCTCGGTGATGCCCAGTGCCGCCTCGTCCAGCCCACTGGCCAGCTGGTAGGCAAAGAGGCCGTCGCGCCGGCGGATCACGAAGGGGCCTTCGGTGCGGGCCAGGTCCACACAATACCGGCCCTGCAGGCGATCCGGGAAACACAGCGGACGTTCGGGTACCCGCAGGCGAATGGCACGATCCGGCCCCGGCGGCACCGCCTGTTCGGGTCCGGGGTGTACGCCGCCAAGCTCGGCCAGCTGGCGGCGTGAGAGGCTGCAGTAGAAGGCGTGGCCCTGCTCCAGGAGCTGGTCGACGACCGCCTGGTAGGCCTGGTGGCGACTGCTCTGGTAGTGGACCGGACCGTCGTGATCCAGGCCATGGGCTTCCAGTTGGCGCAGGATGGTGTCGGCCGAGCCGGGGACTTCCCGGGGCGGATCAATGTCGTCGATGCGCACCAGCCATTCACCATTGCGGCTGCGCATGTCCAGCCAGCTGGCCAGGGCCGTGACCAGCGATCCCAGATGCAGGGGGCCGGTGGGGCTGGGAGCGAAGCGGCCCCGTAGCGGGGCCGCGGAATCATCGCCGGACAGGGAGGTGGACACGCTACCCTGCCAGTTGCTTCTCCTTGATCTCGGCGAGTTCCTTGCAATCAATGCACATCTCCGCCGTGGGCCTGGCCTCCAGGCGGCGGATGCCGATCTCCACCCCGCAGGCCTCACAGAAGCCATATTCGTCCTGGTCGATCTTGTCGAGCGCTTTCTCGATCTTCTTGAGCAGCTTGCGTTCGCGGTCCCGGGCACGAAGTTCGAGCGCGAACTCTTCCTCCTGCGTGGCCCTGTCATTGGGGTCGGGCAGGTGTGCCGCCTCATCCTGCAGGTGGTGCATGGTCCGGTCCGCCTCTTCCATCAGATCCTGGCGCCAGGCATGTAGAATGCTGCGAAAATGCTCGCGCTGGGCATCGCTCATGTACTCTTCGTCCCTGGCGGGCGTATAGGGCGTATGGCCGTGGATCAGTGTTCCCTCTTTTGCCGAAGGCGTATCTACAGGTCTTCTCACAGTTGGCGTCATCCGGGAAGTATCGGTGGATTTCGGGGTGGTACTTCCCTGTGCTGGCAGTTTTCCGCGGGGGGTACTTCCTGCTGTGGACCCGCTGGTTGTGCTCTTGCGCGCGGCCGTGCTCTTGCCGGCGGAGGGTTTCGCGGGCGCCGCCTTTTTCGGGGAAACGCCCTTGCTGGCGGTTGCCTTTTTCTTGACGGTGGCGGTGGTCTTTCCGGTCGCGGGCCTCTTCACCGCGGCCTTCTTCACCACGGTCTTCTTCGCGGTGGTCTTTTTCACGGCGGTTTTCTTTGCCGCGCCACCGGTGTTGGCCTTTGCTGCGGTGGTAGTCTTCTTCGCCGCCGTTTTTCCGGCGGAGGTCTTGCGGGCCGTGGTCTTCTTCGCGGCCGTCTTCTTCGCGCCGGCCTTCTTCACGGTAGTCTTTTTCGTGGCGGCCTTCTTCGCCGTGGTCTTTCTGGCGGCCGTTTTCTTCACGGCGGCTTTCCTTGCGGCAGCCTTCTTTTTCGCAGCGGCCTTTTTGGGCGCAGCCTTCTTCGCAGCAGCCTTCTTCACAGCGGCCTTTTTCGCGGTGACCTTCTTTTTCACGGTCTTCTTCGCGGCGGCCTTGGCGGACGCAACCTTCCTGGCCGGGGCCTTTCTGGCCGCAGCCTTTTTCTTACTTGCGGGTGCCTTTTTCTTTTTGCGGCTGGCCATTCTCAATAACTCCCTTAACATAGTCGCTGCTCACTGGTAGTTTGGCGCCCCGTCCCGGGCGCCGGCCACTTGGGCCACCATGCAAATGACTGACAATACCGCCTGAACTGGCCCGCTGTCATCCCGTAAGAAAAGCGGTCCGATTATAGCGGCTGAACGCGCCCTGAAAAGAGTTGATATCAGTGACTGACGTCAAGTTTCCACAGGCCGACCGTTGCGGGCGTATCGAGCCCTTCCATGTGATGGCGTTGCTGGCCCGGGCCGGGGAGCTGGAGGCACAGGGCCAGGATATCCTGCACCTGGAGGTCGGAGAGCCGGATTTCCCGACCCCGGAGCCGGTCATGGAGGCCGCGCGCCGGGCCCTGGACCGGGGTGAAACACGTTATACGCCCGCCGAGGGCTTGCCGGCGCTGCGTGAGGCAATCGCCGGCTGGTATGACCAGCGTTTCGGTGTACGGCTGTCGCCGGAGCGTATCGTGGTGACGCCGGGAGCCTCCGGCGCGCTCCAGCTGTTGCTGGCCCTGCTGGTCAACCCGGGTGATGGGGTGTTGCTGCCGGACCCCGGTTATCCCTGCAACCGTCAGTTCCTGGAGCTGGTCAACGGCCGGGCGGCAAAACTGCCACTGGCTGCCTCCGGGGGATTCCGGGTCACTGCCGCGGACCTGCGCGCCGCCTGGGGGCCGGATGTGGTCGCGGCCATGCTCGCCTCCCCGGACAATCCCACCGGCAACGTGCTCTCCAGCGCGGAGCTCGGAGAACTGGCGCAGGTCGCACGCGAGCGTGGCGGGAGCCTGATCGTCGACGAGATCTACCAGGGGCTGGTCCACGAGGGCGAGGACCACACCGTTCTGGCCGAGGCGCCGGAGGCGCTGGTAATCAACAGCTTCAGCAAGTTCTTCGGCATGACCGGCTGGAGGCTGGGCTGGCTGGTGGCGCCCGAGGCGCATGTGCCCGCGCTGCATCGCATGGCCCAGAACTTCTTCATCGCCCCGTCCACACCCGCACAGCATGCCGCCCTGGCTGCCTTCGACCCGCGTACCCTGGAGGAGCTGGAGCGGCGGCGGCTGGTGCTCGACGAGCGCCGCCGGTATCTGCTTGGTGCCCTGCGTGAGCTGGGGCTGCCGGTGATGGGCAATCCCCGCGGCGCCTTTTATATTTATGTGGATGTCTCCGGTGTTACCGACGACAGTTTTGCCTTCTGCGCTCGTCTGCTCGAGCAGGAGGGGCTGGCGCTGACGCCGGGGGCGGATTTCGGCGCCGCGCACGGCCCCCACCGCTATCTGCGGATCGCCTATACCTGTGACCGCCAGCGCCTGGTCCAGGCGGTCGAGCGCCTGCAACGATTCATGGAGCGTAGATGAAATTCCGACCGCCTCTGCAGCAAGGCTATCTGCTGCGTCGCTACAAGCGGTTTCTCGCGGATGTGGAGCTGGAAACAGGGGAACAGATCACGCTTCACTGCCCCAATACCGGCTCCATGAAGAACTGTCAGCCGGAGGGTGCGGCGGTATTGTTTTCCGAGAGCGACAACCCGAAACGCAAGTATCGCCATACCTGGGAGGCGGTTCAGGTGGCGCACGGCCACTGGGCGGGCATCAATACCTCACTGACCAACGAACTGGTGGCCGAGGCGGTGGAGGCGGGGCTGATTCCGGAGCTTTCGGCCACGGGCGGCCTGCACCGCGAGGTGACTTTCGCTGACAGCCGTTTCGATCTGGCCCTGGGTGCGCGGGAGTTGCCCCATACCTGGATCGAGGTCAAGAACGTGACCCTCGGGCCGGGCGCTGGTGAAGACGACACCGGGGAGCTCTGTTTCCCCGATGCGGTGACCGAACGGGGGCGCAAGCATCTGCAGACGCTGATCGAAGTGGTACGCCAGGGCGGCCGGGCGGTGCTGTTCTTCTGCGTGCAGCACACCGGCGCGAAGCAGGTGCGCCCGGCGGACCATATCGACGCACGGTACGGTGAGCTGTTGCGCGAAGCGGCCGAGCGCGGCGTGGAGATTATCGCCTGGAAAACGAAGATCTCCCCGACCCTCTTCTCCCTGGACCGGCCGGTGCCTGTCAACCTCGAAGCGCCTCCGGCGCCAGTGGCGAGCGGCGAGTAGCGAGCGGCAAGACCTTCCGTCACTCTTCCTTGCCCCTTGCCCCTTGCCCCTTGCCCCTTGTCCCTTGTCCCTTGTCCCTTGTCCCTTTCTTTCAATAAATCTCCAGCGCCGGCTCATTGAGCTCCGCCATCTGGGTGCGCAGGTCCAGGATCATGTCGCCCCAGTAACGGGGGCTGTCGAACCAGGGGAAGGCCCGGGGGAAGGCCGGGTCGTGCCAGCGACGCCCGATCCATGCGCTGAAGTAGAGCATGCGCAGTGTACGCAGTGCTTCGGGCAGCCTCAGCTCCTGCGTGTTGAAAGCCCGGAACCCGCTGTAGCCGTCCAGAATGGTATTGATCTGGCGCGTGCGTTCGAGCCGGTCGCCGGAAAGCAGCATGAACAGATCCTGCACTGCGGGAGCCATGCGCGCATCGTCCAGGTCGATGAACCAGGGCACCGGGTCCCGCCATAGCAGATTGCCCGGGTGGCAGTCGCCGTGGGTGCGGATCCAGGACACGTCTTCCAGGTTGTCGAAGATCGAATCCAGCGCGGCCAGAAGATCCCGGGTCAGAGTGGTCCAGGCCTCGCGCAGGTCCGGGGGCACGAAATGTTCGGTCACCCAGGCCACGCTGTCATGGCCGTAACTGCGCACGTCCAGGGTGGGACGGTGCTCGAATGCCCGGATGCCCCCCACGTTGTGCAGCATGGCGAGGTGTCGGCCGAGCACGCGAAGGTGTGCTTCGTTGTCGAGCTCCGGAGGATGCCCGCCCCGGCGCGGGAACAGCGCCACGGAAAAGCCCTGATGATCGAATAGCGTGGCACCGTCCTCGCCCGGCAGGGGTGCTATCACCGAGACATCATGCTCGGCGAGCTCAAGCGCGAACGAATGTTCCTCGAGAATCTGCTCCCGGCTCCAGCGTTCCGGCCGATAGAACTTGGCAATCAGCGGCTCCCCGTCCTCGATACCTACCTGATAGACACGGTTTTCATAGCTGTTCAGCGCCAGGATGCGGCGGTCGCAGCAATATCCGCGACTTTCCACCGCATCAAGGATGCGTTCCGGAAAAAGGGTTTCGAAGGGATGCTGTTCGTTCATGGCGGCAAGGGTAGCACGGCTGCACGAGGCAGGTGAGCGTGTGCGTTCGTTGTGGGCCGGCCGGTTGCAATGAGCCATTTTTGGTAGCATTTTGGAAAGGTGCTTCCGACACCTGGTCAGGGTCGCTTGCTGGACATGCCTGCCCCGGGGCAAGTGATTCAGCATCGAAAGTCGGGCGGGGGATTGAGGGCTCTATGAGCCCTGTGGAGTGGTTCCATGGAAAAGACAGGGCAGCCGGGAAGAAAAGCCTACTCGCCGCTTGCCCGGGCGGCGGCGATTGCATTGCTGTATTTCGTGGTCGCCGGGCTCTGGATCGCCTTTTCCGACATGCTCCTTGCCCGTGCGGTGGATGATCCGGAGCTGCTTACCCGCCTGCAGACCCTCAAGGGTGGCTTCTTTGTTCTCGTCACCGCGATCCTTCTGTTCTTTCTTGTGCTGGTTTCGGGCAGACATCTGCTGAAGGCACACCGGGAAGCGATGCAGGCGTCGAGGGATGCGCTCACGGGCCTGGCGGGCTGGTACCGGCTTCAGGACCTGCTCGGCCGGCTTGTGGGCCAGTCCCGGGAGCAGAGCACGCCCATGGCGGTGATTGTGCTGGATCTGGACAGATTGCGACGGGTGAATGAAGCCTTCGGTATCAGTACCGGTGATGCGTTGCTGATGCAGGTGGCCGACCGTCTGCGGGGTCTGCGTCGCAACAATCTGGTATTGGCCCGGCCGGGCTCGGATCATTTCGTGGTGCTGGTGGCGCCGCCCTGCGACCGCGACGAAGCCGTGAAGGTGGCCAGTGAGATCCTGGCGCTGCTCGAGGCTCCCTACCAGGTTGCCGGAGAGTCGCTGGAGGTGCATTTTCGCGCCGGGATCGCCGTCTATCCGGATGACGGCCGCGAAGAGCAGGAGCTGTTGCGTGCGGCGGAGACCGCCGTGTTCGAAGCGCGCCGCGAGGGCTCTTCCCTGGCCCATTACCGGCAGAAGGGTCGTGAATCGCGCGAACGCTATATCCTGGAGAACAGCCTTCGCGGCGCGCTGGCCCGCGGAGAGTTCCGTGTATATTTTCAGCCCATTGTCGACCTCGGTGATGGGCGCATCCTCGGCGGCGAGGCCCTGCTGCGGTGGCAGCATCCGGAGCTCGGGCTTGTCTCGCCCGGGCATTTCATTCCGTTGCTCGAGCAGTCCGGCCAGATCCTGGAGGTCGGCCAGTGGGTGCTGGAGGAAGCGACCATGCAGGCGGCAGGCTGGCCGAAGCCACACGGCGAAAGCATCGGTGTAAGCGTGAATGTATCGCGCCTGCAGCTTGGGGACCCGTCTTTCGTGGATCATGTGCGCCGGGTGGTGAGCGACAGTGGCCTGGCGGTGGGAAGGCTGGTGCTGGAAGTGACCGAGAGCCTGGCAATGCGCAATCCGGCTGAAACCATGGCCCGGCTTCAGGATATCCGCAGCGCCGGCGTGGGTGTGGCCATGGACGATTTCGGCACCGGTTATTCCAGCCTGGCCTACCTGAAGCGCTACCCGCTGGATTTCATCAAGATCGACCGGCTGTTCGTGCAGGGGATTCCCGCCGATCGCGAGAATGACCTGCTGATGGAAACCATCGTCGACATGAGTCGGCGCCTGGGACGTGAGACGGTGGCCGAAGGTATTGAAACCGCTGAAGAAGCCCGGCGGCTTGCCGAAATCGGCTGCATGCGCGGTCAGGGTTTCCTCTTTTCACCCGCGGTGCCGCCGGAGCGTTTCCACGAATTGCTCTCGACGGGAGGCCGTTTCAACCTCCCTTCGCCGGGAGGAAGTGGTCAGCTGTCAGATGTCAGTGGTCAGTCTGACGGATAGCAACAGGCCACTACCCGATGCTCTGCGTTCCTTGGTACGAAAGAAGATTTCCTTGAGGCTCTGAGCTCGTTGCATGGACCGCCGACTGCGAACCGCCAGCTGCCAACCGCGCCGAAGGCGCACGCCCGTCAGGCCTGCACGTGGATTTCGTTGCCGCGGAGTTCGTGAGCAATGGTCTCCAGTGATTGCCCCGAGCAGGGGCCGGCAAGGCAGTAGCCGTCCTCGATCCGGAACAGCGCGCCATGGTTGGCGCACTGTATGAACTCGCCATCGGAATCGAGAAACACATCGGGCTGGAAGTTCAGTTCGATACCCAGGTGGGGACACTGGTTGCGGTAGACGAAGACCTCATCGCCCTGTCGTACCACAACCAGTGTTTCGCCATGGAACTCGAAGCCCCGTGCGTCACGGTCGGGGATGTCCTCGAGGTGGCACAGCAGCTTCATTACTCGCCCAGTACTTCCTTGCGTACGGCCAGGTGCTCTTCTTCGGAAATACGCGGGCCGAAGTCGCTGATCACCTTCGCGCAGGCGGCGGAAGCGAGCTTTCCGGCGGTGCCATAGTCATGGCCCTCACCGATGGCATAGAGAAAGGCGCCGGCAAACATGTCGCCCGCGCCGTTGGTGTCGACGGGCTTGATGGGTTTGGCATCGACCTCATGGAGTTTCTCGCCATCCCAGGCCCAGGCACCCTTGGCGCCGCGGGTGATCACCACACTATTGGAAACCTTCTTGAGTTCCTCGAGAGCCTTTTCCACGTCCTGTTGACCGGTGAAACTGCAAGCCTCCGCTTCGTTGCAGAAAAGCAGGTCCACACCGTTGCCGATCATTTCCTCGAGCTGGGGCTGGAAGTTCTCCACAATGCCCGGGTCGGAAAGGGTGATGGCCACCTGTACGCCGTGTTCACGGGCAAGCTGGCGCATCTTTACCGCCGCCGCGCGGCCGGTATCCGACGGTGCCAGATAGCCCTCGATATAGGCGAAGTAGGACTGGCGCAGAGCTTCCGGGTCCAGGTCGTCCTCACAGACGCCTGCCGAGACTCCCAGAAAGGACTGCATGGTGCGCTCGGCATCGGGCGTGATCAGCACCAGGCACTTGCCGCTGTGGCCTTCCGGCCGCTCCTGGCTGTTCATGTTGGTGTCCACGCCGGCGGCCTTGAGATCGCGCACATAGAAAGCGCCGGTGGCGTCGTCGGCAACCCGGCAGCTGTAGTAGGCGTGGCCGCCGAAATAGCTGGTGGCAATGATGGTATTGGCCGCGGAGCCGCCGCTTGCCCAGGCGTGGGGCTTGGCCTCGTCCTCCAGCGCATCGACCAGTTCACGCTGGCGGTGCTCGTCGACCAGGGTCATCATGCCCTTGCCGAGATCCATCTTCTCCAGAAAGGAGTCGGTGACTTCGATTTCTGTGTCCACCAGCGCATTGCCGATTGCGTAGACGTGGTATTTTTTCTGCATGATACTCCCGGGTTGCCGCTTGAGATGGCGCGTATTATGGCGATTGGCCGCGCCGATGCCAAACCGGGTGTCCGAAGCCCTCCAATCGCCCTATACTCCGCGCCATGTCCCGAAACACCCGTTTCCGCTCCCCGAACCCCCCGGCCTCCTGGCGCCGCCGGCTGTTCCAGCTGGCCGCGGTAATGCTGGTGCTCGCCCTGGTGGGTGTGGCCTGGCTGGATGCGCTGGTGCGCCAGCGTTTCGAGGCCCATCAGTGGGAAGTGCCTTCCCGGGTCTATGCCCGTCCCGTGGAGCTTCACGAGGGCCGCCTGCTTGAGGCGGGGCACCTGGCGCGCATGCTGGAGCTGATGCGCTACCGCCAGCAGGCGGGGGCACCCAGTCCGGGCACCTGGGACCGGCGGGGCGACCGCTGGCGCATCCATACCCGCGGATTTCGCGACACCGACGGCGGCGAGCCCCCGACAACGCTGCTCCTGCGGGTGGATGACGGTGAGGTGGCTTCATTGACCGATGTCCGGGGCGAGAGCATCCCCGTGGCCCGTCTGGAACCGCTGGAGATCGGCAGCATTCACCCCGGCCACAACGAGGACCGTGTGCTGGTGCGGCTCGAAGAGGTGCCCGGGGAGCTGATCGGCATGCTGCTGGCGGTAGAGGACCGCAATTTCATGCATCACCGCGGCATTTCGCTGCGCGGACTGGGCCGGGCGATGCGGGCCAATCTGCGCGCCGGCCGCGTGGTGCAGGGCGGCAGCACCCTGACCCAGCAGCTGGTGAAGAACTTCTGGCTGACACGGGACCGCACCATTGCCCGCAAGCTTGCGGAAATGCCCATGGCCGTGCTGCTGGAGTTGCACTACGGCAAGGAAGAGATTCTCGAGACCTATATCAACGAGGTCTATCTGGGCCAGGACGGCAATCGTGCCATTCACGGCATGGGGCTGGCCGCGCGGTTTCACTTCGGGCGCCCGCTGGATGAACTCGAGCCCCATCAGCTGGCCATGCTGGTGGGGATGCTGACC
>SLJS01000303.1 GCA_007135015.1 Alcanivorax sp.
CGCTTGGCCATATCATTCCCTGTCGGTTTATCTGTCCAGCCCCGGACCAGGATTTCCCTTGCCCCTTGTCCCTTGCCCCTTGTCCCTTGTCCCTTGTCCCTTGCCCCTTGTCCCTTGTCCCTTGTCCCTTGTCCCTTGTCCCTTGTCCCTTGCCCCTTGTCCCTTATTTACCCAATCACCCGCTCGGGCCGGGTGGTTAGCTGACAGAAGAGTTCATAGCTGATGGTGCCGCAGGCCTGCGCCACTTCATCGACGCTGACCGTATCGCCCCAGAGCTCCACTTCGCTGCCCACGTCCGCGTCCAGGCCGGTAAGGTCCACGGTGATCATGTCCATGGACACCCGGCCCAGCAGACGGGTCCGTACGCCGTTGACCGCCACGGGGGTGCCGTTCGGGGCATGACGGGGATAGCCGTCCCCGTAGCCGATGGAAACCACGCCGATGCGGGTGGCTTCGGAAGCGGTCCAGGTGGCGCCATAGCCCACGGAATCGCCGGGTGCCACCTGGTTGACGGCAATGATCCGGGCGCTCAGGCGCTGGGTGACCGCCAGCTCCAGTTCCGCGGCACTGCGGCCCTCCAGGGGAGAGCTGCCGTAGAGCATGATGCCCGGGCGCACCAGATCACCATGGCTTTGCGGATATCGGCACAGTGCCGCGGAGTTCGCCGCGCTCCAGGGCCGCTCACCGGCGGTCTCGCGCAGTCTTTCCAACTGGGTGTCGGACATGCCGTCTTCGGCCTGATCGGCGCAGGCGAAATGGCTCATTACGCCAGCAGGATGCACACCCGGTATGGCCTCCAGTCTTGCCAGCAGCGACGCCGCCTGCTCCCGGGGCACACCCAGGCGGTTCATGCCGGTGTTGAGCTTCAGCCAGACCGGCAGCCCCGGTCCAGACGGTGGGTGGCGCTCCAGCAGCGCCACCTGCCAGTCACTGTGGACCACGGTCTCCAGCTTGGCCTTCGCCGCCAGGGCAAGTTCGTCCCGGTTCATGAAGCCTTCCAGAAGCATCAGGGGGCGCTCCACGCCTAGCTGATGCAGCGCCAGGGCTTCCTCGAGCACGGCCACCCCGAAGCCGTCCACTTCTGCTTCCAGCGCCCGGGCCACCAGCGCCGCGCCATGGCCGTAGCCGTCCGCCTTGACCATGGCGTAGACACGGCTGGTGCCGGCCTTGTGCCGGGCGACGCGGGCATTGTGACGCAGGCCATCGGGACGCAGTTCGAGCCGGGTACCTCGCATCGGTTTACTCCGCGAAAGGCCGTTGGGCCCGTGGCGAGGGCCGGACACCACCCGGGCGAAGAAATGCAGGAACACGCGTCTGCGGCATCGCTTCAGCCCGGGCCATAGTCCTGGTAATACTCGGGGGCCAGGTCATCGAAGCGGGTAAACTCGCCCCGGAAGATCAGCCTGAGGGTTCCGACGGGGCCGTTACGCTGCTTGCCGATGATCACTTCGGCAACATTCTGCTCCGCGGTATCCGGGTTGTAGACCTCGTCACGGTACAGGAACATGATCACGTCCGCGTCCTGTTCGATGGCTCCGGATTCACGCAGATCCGACATGATCGGGCGTTTGTTGGGACGCTGTTCCAGGGAGCGGTTCAACTGCGACAACGCCACCACGGGCACTTCCAGTTCCTTGGCCAGTGCCTTCAGCGAGCGCGAGATTTCCGATATCTCGCCCACCCGGTTCTCGCTGGAAGGGCTCTGCATCAACTGCAGATAGTCCACCATGATCATGCCCAGCCCGCCGGCCTCCCGGGCCACCCGCCGTGCCCGGGCACGGACCTCCAGGGGACTCAGCGCGGCGGTGTCATCGATATAGAGCGGCCGGTCGGAGAGAAGCTGGATGGCGGAGCTTACCCGTGGCCAGTCATCGGCATCGAGCCGACCCGTGCGAATGTTCTGCTGGTTGATCCGCCCCAGCGACGAAAGCATCCGCATCACCAGCCCGTCGGCGGGCATCTCCATGGAAAAGACCAGTACCGGCTTTGCTTCCTGGATGGCCACATGTTCGCAGAGGTTCATGGCGAAGGTGGTCTTGCCCATGGAAGGCCGGGCGGCGACCACCACCATTTCCCCGGGGTGCAGGCCGGAAGTCCACTTGTCCAGCTCCCGGAACCCGGTGGACACGCCGGTGACTTCCTTCTTGTTGTTGTACAGTTCGTCGATGCGCTCGACGGTAATGCGAAGCAGGTCCTTGATGTTGCGCGGCCCGTCTCCCTTCTTCTTCTGCTCGGCAATCTTGAAGATCGACGCTTCCGCCTGGTCCAGGATCTCGTCGGTGCCCTCACCCTTCGGGCTGAAGGCCCGGTCGGCGGTTTCCTGGGACACCCGGATCAGCTGGCGCAGCACCGAGCGCTCGCGCACGATGTCCGCGTAGGCGGCAATATTGGCCGTGCTGGGGGTATGCCGGGAAAGCTCGGAGAGATAATGAACGCCGCCGGCATCGTCGAGCTGACCGAGCTGCTTGAGCGCCTGGGAGACCGTGACCAGGTCCAGGGGCTTGTCGCTTTCGGCAAGCTGCAGCATGACCCGGAAAACCAGCCGGTGGTCCCGGCTGTAGAAATCGCCTTCGCCCACCCGCTCGGCCACATCGTCCCAGGCCTGGTTGTTGAGCATCAGCCCGCCGAGCACCGCCTGCTCCGCTTCCACCGAATGCGGCGGAACACGCAGGGTTTCAGGCAGATGCGGGTCCAGGGATGCTTCCTCGCTCATGGGTCTTCCGGAGCCGGCCATCGGGAAATAAAAACGGGCACCTCCCGGCGGGAATGCCGAAGAGCCGATCTTCGGTTCACGCAGGGAGAAGTGCCCGCATTGTGTCACCGGTCTCCGACCGGAGCAATTACTTCAGCTCTTCGTCCGGCACCACCGCGACCTGTATGGTCATCGAGACTTCCGGGTGCAGCTGCACCTGGATCTCGTACTCGCCGGTACGGCGCAGCGGCCCTTCCGGCATCAGCACCTCGGACTTCTCCAGGTCTCCGCCGCTTTCGGCATTGACCGCATCGGCGATGTCGGCGGTACCCACGGATCCGAAGAGCTTGCCTTCGTCGCCGGCCTTCGCCGCCACCGTGACGGTTTCCAGTCCGGAGAACTTCGCGGCGCGATCCTCGGCGGCCTTGAGCTGCTCGGCGGCCTGGCGTTCCAGCTCCGCGCGGCGTGCCTCCACGTCGGCCAGGTTCTCCTTCGTCGCCGGCAGGGCCTTGCCCTGGGGAATCAGAAAGTTGCGGCCATAGCCCGGGCGCACATCCGCAACCGTGCCCAGTTCACCCAGATTTGTGATCTTTTCCAGCAGGATAACTTGCATTTCCAACCTCGCTCAGTAGTCGTGGCGGTCCGTGTAGGGCAGCAGGGCCAGGAACCGGGCCTGCTTTACCGCCCGGGACAGCTGACGCTGGTAACGGGCGCGCGTTCCGGTGATCCGGCTGGGAACGATCTTGCCGGTCTCGGTGACATAGGCTTTCAGGGTTTCCAGATCCTTGTAGTCGATCTGGTCCACGCCTTCCGCGGTAAAGCGGCAGAACTTGCGGCGACGAAAAAAACGGGCCATGAGATTTCTCCTGTTCGGGAGGGCGCTTTGCGGCCCCCACCTTGATGTCGTTCAGTCAGCTTCCAGATGTTCCAGTGTCTCGGCGTGCAGCTGCAGCCTGTCTCTTGCCTCGCCCCGGTACCCGGCCCGCGCCAGGAAACCCGCGGCGCGAACCCGCTGGCCCTCGGCCAGCGCCGGGCTCCGTGCCCGGTCTCCGGTCAGCAGCACCGCGATGCGGGCCCGCACTTCCCGGGGCGCTCCGGCTTCTTCCTGCCGGGAGCGATGCTCCAGCCAGAGCCGGCGCAGCGGAATGCCTGCCGGAGTCTGCGCCGGAGCGTCCAGCGCGACAATCACGCCAGTCAGCTCGCAATGGTTGCGCTCCGCCAAGGGGCTCAGCTGGTCGCTTCCTCCTTCTCACTGGATTTGGCCAGCGGCGAGGCTTCGGTAACCGCCTCTTCCCGGCGCATGGCCAGATGACGGATCACGGCATCGTTGAAGCGGAAGGTATTCTCCAGCTCCGCCAGCGTCTCGCCGTCACACTCGATATTCATCAGGATATAGTGCGCCTTGTGGATCTTGTTGATGGGATAGGCCAGCTGACGGCGGCCCCAGTCCTCAAGGCGATGGATGGCTCCGCCAGCTTCCTTGATCAGCGCGCTGTAGCGCTCGACCATGGCGGGCACCTGTTCACTCTGGTCCGGATGGACCAAGAACACGACTTCATAATGACGCATTGTATGCTCCCTACGGATTATGCAGCCGCCCGTCACGCGGTGAGGCAAGGAGTCCCGCGAGGCCGGTTACAGGGCCCGCGCGGGCGGGGGATTCTAGCAGCATGGCTGTGGCCGGTCTACCTGTGGCCTGTGGCGGACTCGCTGGACACAGCCCCGGCCTCCCGGAAAATGGCCCACAGAGACCGGGCTCTGGCACTCGAGCCGGGAGC
>SLJS01000176.1 GCA_007135015.1 Alcanivorax sp.
AGCGCGGCGAAGACTTCACCTATTATGGCCCCAAGCTTCTCATGGTCCATGTCCTGTTCAATCTGTTGAAGAACGCGCTCCAGAGCACCCAGGCAGCCGGAAAGGGCAATGTCATGATTTCCACCTGCGCCGACGACAGCGGAGATACTGTCGTTGTGCGGGATACGGGCCTGGGCATCAGACCGGAGCGGATACGAAACATCTTTGAGCAGTTTTCCACATCCAAGGCGCCGGACCAGGGAACGGGAATCGGCCTTTCCTTCTGCAGGATCGTCATGGAAAGCATTGGCGGTCAGATCGAGTGCAGGTCACGGTACGGAGAGTACACCGATTTCATCCTTGCCTTTCCGGGGAAAGAAAATGAGAAATGAAATTCTTCCCTACTACCACCCCACAACAGTGGTTCTTGTTGACGACAACGAGAATTTTCTCAAGAGCTTTTCCCTGCAGCTCCCGGAAGACCTGTCCTGGATGACCTTCACTTCCGCGCGAAGCTGCCTGGAATTCCTGAACAGGCCGTCACCGCGCGAATCGCTGGAGAAGCTCTGCCTTTCCCTGCACAACAGCCAGCCCGGACGCAATCACAACCTGATCAGGATGGATTTCACCCTGATCGAACAGGAAATCAGCAACCCTTCACGATTTACCGACATCTCGGTGTTGATTGTCGACTATGACATGCCCGAAATGGACGGCCTGGAACTCTGCAGAAGAATCGAAAACCCTCGCATCAAGAAGATTCTTCTGACGGGTGTGGCGGACGAGAAGATCGCCGTCAATGCCTTCAATGATGGACTCATAGACCGGTTCTTCATGAAGAATGAGCCAGATATTGGCGAGACGCTCAACATGGCCATTCAGGCCATGCAGAGAGCCTATTTCAAGAACATCTCTACGGTGATCCAGAACGCTCTGGCCCTGAAGGCGCCGGATTTCCTCTACGACCCGGAGTTCATCGCCTTTTTCGAAAAATTTTACAGGGAAAACAGGATCGTCGAGTACTATTATGTCGAGGATCCGCGCGGCATCCTTCTGGTCGGCGATAATGGAAGCCTTACCCGTCTTGTTGTATTCAGCGAATCCGAGCTTGAACAGGCTCTTTTCCAGCTCCGCGGCTGCAATGCACCGGAGTATATTATCCGCAAGGTCTCCTCGAACGAATGGATTCCCTGCCTCTGGGGACTGCCCGATCATCCCGCCGAACAGGAAGACTTCGACTGGGACGAATTCATCTATCCCGCCGAGAGGCTGAAGGGACAAAGGAGCTGGCTTTATGCCCTGGTGACCGACCCTCCGGCCGACATCGAGTACGACCCGGCCACTTCGAGCTACAGCCGGTATCTGGAGAAGCTGCGCGGCCGCCATTTCTGACGGCCGCGCAGGGGCGGCACTAGATTGCCACCCGTATCGCTGCCTCACGCTGCTGCTTGCGTTTCGTCGAAGGCCAGGACTCCATTGCCGTTTCCTCACGGATATCGGCACAGGCATCCAGGATTCTTCGTATTTCGTCCGTGCCGAGCGCGGCGTGGACGCTGAGACGCAGCAGCGAACGTTTGGCACCCGTTGCCGGGGCGCAGAATACCGAAGCGAAGATGTCGCGTTCTTCCAGTGCTTCTCTCAGTCTCTGCGTATCGGCTTCAAAGCCGGCTTCCAGTGCGATGATCTGGGACTGGCTCTCGTCCACGTTGTAACCGAGCTCATCAAGCCCCTCCCTGAGCATTCGTGCGTTACACATCAGTGCGTCGCGGCGCCACTGGTCCCGGCGAATAATCTCCAGTGTTTTCGCCATTCCCGCGATTTCATGGGGAAGCAGGCAGGAGCTGAAGATGGCCGGACGCGAGGTAAAGCAGAAATAGTCGACAAAGTCCTTCGGACAGAGCACCACGCCCGCCCGCCCGGCGAAGGCCTTGGCAAGGCTTGCGGTCATGAAGTCGACTTTAGACTCCAGCCCCAGTTCCCGGACCAGACCTCCCCCATTCGGGCCAAGCACCCCCAGAGAGTGGGACTCGTCGACAACAATGAGACAGCCGTATTCCCTGGCAAGCTCCACCATTTCGCCAAGCGGGCAGAGGCTGCCATTGGTACTGTATATCGAGTCAACACAGAGCACCCCGGGCCCATACCGGACAAGCTGGCGCTCGAGGTGCTGCAGATCATTGTGCCGGAACGGGCGGGCAGTGGCTCCCGCGCTGTGAACGCCTTCCCAGAGGGAGGCATGCGCGATCATGTCGATATAGACCGGAACACCCTCGCTGGCAATGGCCTGAAGAAGTCCGGTATTGGCGGCATAGCCGGACTGACAGAGCACGGCCCCGGAGAATCCGGCATAGTCCGCCAGGTCGTCTTCCAGCCGTGCCTGCGGATTGTCTCCATGGAGAAAGATCGCGGACATCAGAACCCCCTGCCCGGAGGACTGAAGCGATTCCACCTGCGCGGAGATGATCTCCGGGTGATTTGCCAGGGCCAGGTAGTCATTGCTGACCAGCTGGATCGAGTTCTTTCCGGGCATGGCCCCGCGCATGATGTGCCGGCCTCGCCAGTCCTTCCTCCAGCGCTGGAGATAGAAATGGTCCATGCGGCGACGCAGGAATTCCGGCATCCTGTCGGGGTTGCCGGAGCGTTTCAGGTCATAGAGATCCAGGCTCATGGTAGAGACTCCTTCGTTGTCGGTTTGCCGAACTGGCGTCGGAACCCCGGCTCCAGGTACCGAAGCAGAAACCGGTTCGGCACCTTTAAACGGGACTCCTCACCACGAAGGCTGCTACTATTCTCGAGCTATTTCGAGCAGTGGCCCTAATTCAATATCAATATGAAATCACTATAATACTAGCGCGATATCGTCTCCCGCAGGCATCCACGGTTTTCGCCCGTTCTTCATGCTTGCGCGAACGCTGAAACATACTTTGGCTCACTAAAGCGATTTCAGGGGCGAGAACAACCCGTGGAGGCAGGCAGACATGGAAAAGAATACGCTTCCCGGCGCGCAGGATCTGGAAATCCCCTGGCACCTTCGCTTCCGGGGCGACCTGGAGAAAGCCTTTTCCGGCCATTTCCGGGACACCTCCCGCACGATGATCATCACCAGCAGCCTGGTCATGCTGCTGGTCTACCTGGCGGCCTTTCTGCTGGAGTGGTATGTAGAGGCGGATGTGCTGCATCAGACCTGGCGAGCCCGATTCCTCGCGGTAATTTCTCTGTGCGGTGTGCTCCTGGTAGCACTTCACCCCCAGTATGGCAGATACCAGCAGCCGGTCATTGCGCTCATGGCCCTGGTTACCGCAGGCGCGCACCTTTACATGGGCATCCATGTGGAGCACGCCCTTTCGCATACCTATTTTTTCATCGTATTTGTGGCCATATTGCTCATGGCGACGATCTTTCGCGTCACCCTGCAATGGGCCCTGCCGGTAACCATTGTCATACTTCTCGGCTCAGCGCTTGTACTGCTTGGCTCATCCGGCCCTTCGCACGATGAAGCGGTGGTGGTGCTTTCCTACCTGGCAAGCCTGTCGGTGATTACCCTGGCCGGCATGTATTTCCACGAAAGGCTGCAGCGACGGTTGTTTGTATCCGAACAGCTCATGGCCCTGCACAGGACCGAGCTCCATGACGCAAACCTGGTACTCAGCCATCAGGCGTCCCGGGACAGCCTGACCGGCACCGTTAATCGCAGGGGCATGGACGAGCGACTCGAAAGGCTGGTGCGCGAGTATCACAGACAGGAGCGGGACACGCCCGACAGTGTGGCGATGCTGCTCTTCGATATCGATGACTTCAAACCCTACAACGACACCTACGGTCACCAGAAGGGCGACGAGGCACTGGCCCGGGTCGCACGGGTACCCCAGGACATGATCCAGCGTGCCCGGGACTTTGTCGCGCGCTACGGCGGCGAAGAGTTCGTGGTCGCCCTCTGGGGAACCAAGCTCGAGGACGCACTCGTTTTCGCCGAGAGGCTGCGCACCCGGGTCGAAAAGCTCGGAATTCCCCATCCGGTATCCCGCAGCGCCGACGTAATTACCATCAGCATCGGCGTGGCCTGCACCAATGCGGATCACTACAGCACCGATGAACTGATTTCCCGCGCCGACCGGGCCCTGTACGCGGCAAAATCAGCGGGCAGAAATCGCACGGCGGCCACGGAAGAGGACGGCACCGTCCGACTGCTGTCACCGTGATCAATCCAGGAAGCTGTGTGGCGCATCACGCTTCTTTATATGGTTCGTCCGAAGAATCTGTGGGCAAGACCTGGTTCGCCATGAACGCCAAGCCTATTATATAAGACATTATTTATTGTACAGAGCGCGAAATCGAGCGCCTTTATTTCCGGATACCGTTTTTAAAGGACTCTCGCCAAGCCGCCAAGCACGCCAAGGGAATGGTATGTCATGACAGAGGATGAGATAGGGAAGCAGGTCGTCGATGCAGCGGTACGTATTCATCGTGAACTCGGCC
>SLJS01000361.1 GCA_007135015.1 Alcanivorax sp.
CTCGCAGAGCTCGGCTCGCTCCGGCGGCGGTCCGTCCATTGGGACGGACCTTGTTTCCGCCTCCGCCCCCCCCCTCGCGGGGGGAGGCTTCCAGTCGCGAGCGCCGCGACAGTGAGCAAGGGCTTTTGCGACACCCTCACGAGGGGAGAGGGGCTTGTACGACAGCCCCACCATGGGAGAGGGAGCCCTCCAGCAAGGCTGTACCGGTTTTTGTGTGCAACTGTGGTCACGCGTCCTCCCCCCTTCGGACGACGTGGCCACAGCTTTTTTTGCTGCGATTCTGGTCTGTCTTCCTGATAAACGATTCACTCCGCTTTGTATTGGCATGGTGGCCGGCCGCCGCTGTCCCTATCATGGGCGCCCGTCCGGATGTCGGTGAAAGGCATGCGCAAGGCAGAAATCCATATTCGTCAGTGGTTCCCCACGCCGCCGGAGACGCTCTTCGGGCACTTTCTCCGGCCCGAGCGCCTTGGCGAGATCTGGCCCGGCGCCTTCCGCCGGGTGCGTCGCAGCCCCGGCGCGGACCCGGACGGCCCCGGCGCGGTGCGCGAGATCCGCTTTCCCGGGCTGAAATTCCGCGAGCAGATCACCCGCTGTGAGCCACCGGAGCTGATCGAATACCGGCTGGTGGGCATGGGCCTGTTGTTGCGGCGCCACCGGGGGCTGATCCGCTTCGAACCCGAAGGCGTCGGCACCGTGCTCGATTACCGCATCGAGTTCGAGACCTGGCTGCCCGGCATCGCCGCGGCCGGCCTGGCGCTGGAGAAGCCGCTGCGCGATGGTATTGCCCGCCTGGCCCGGCGGCTGGAAACTGCATGACCGCTTCGCGAGCCGAAGCCATTCCTTCAATCAGGTTACGGGAGATGAAATGACCGCAGCAGACATGAGTCTGGAGCAGGCCATCAGGCAACGTCGTTCGGTACGCGGCTACCTGGACAAGCCGGTGCCCCGGGAGACCCTCGAAGAGGTCTTCCGCACCGCGCAGCTGGCGCCGTCCAACTGCAATATCCAGCCCTGGCGGGTACTGGTGGCATCCGGCGAAGTGCGCGACGAGATCCGCCGGCGCATGGTGGCCAATGCCTCCGAAGGCCGGCCGACCAACCCGGACTTCGAGCAGCTGCCCCGCTTCCAGGGCACCTATCGCCAGCGGCAGGTGGACTGCGCCGTGGCGCTCTACAGCACCATGGGCATCGAGCGCGACGACCAGGAAGGCCGCGCCCGTGCCAGCCTGCGCAACTTCGAACTCTTCGATGCGCCCCATGTGGCCTTTATCGGCATGGAGCGCGAATTCGGCGTGACCGTGGCGCTGGACGTGGGTATCTACCTGCAGACCCTGATGCTGGCCATGACCGCCCACGGCATTGCATCCTGCGCCCAGGGCAGCATGCGGTACTATCCCGATGATGTCCGGGAAGTCTTCGGCGAGCCGGAATCCACTGCCATACTCTGCGGCATCAGCTTCGGCTACGAAGACCCGTCCGTGCCCGCCAACGAGACCCGGGTGGATCGCGCGCCGCTGGAAGAGAACGTCGTGTTCAGGGGAAGTTCCTGAACAGGAAGTCGCGAGAGGCGAGAAGCGAGAGGCGAGCGGGGCAAGGTGAATGGGACAAGGTGAATGGGACAAGGAGGAAACATGAGTCCGGAGAATGATCGTCTGGATGACTTTGTGGTCGAGGAGTTCACCCACGCGGGTTATACCTATCCCGTCTACCGCAAGGGAAGCGGCCCGGGCATTGTGGTGATCCACGAAGTGCCTGGCGTCACGCCCGAAGTGGCGAACTTCTCCCGGGAGCTGGTCGACGCCGGCTTCACCGTGTTCATGCCCTCGCTGTTCGGCACGCCAGGCAAGGCCTTCAGCGCCGCCTACGCGGCCCAGCAGATCAGCCTGTCCTGCGTGCGCCGCGAATTCGCCGTGATGGCCGCGGATCGGGCCAGCCCGGTAGTCGATTTTCTGCGCGGACTCTGCCGCGCCGTGCATGACGAACTCGATACTCCGGTGGGGGCCATCGGCATGTGCCTGACCGGCAACTTTGCGCTGACGCTGGCAGTGGATCACTGGATGATGGCGCCGGTGCTCAGCCAGCCCTCGCTGCCGTTTGCGTTGAACGGCCGGCTGCGCCGGGCGCTTCATATCCGCCCGGCGGACCTGGAAAAAGTCCGCCGTCGCGTCCAGGACGAACAGCTTCGTGTACTGGGCCTGCGCTTCACCCATGACCCGGCCTGCCCGGGTGCGCGTTTCGGCGCCCTGGCCGATGAACTGGGCGAGGGATTCGAGGCGGTGGAAATCGATTCCTCGCCGGGAAACGCCCATAATATCCCCCGCACCGCCCACTCCGTGGTGACCAAGGACCTGGTGGACCGGGAAGGCCATCCCACCCGTGAAGCACTGGAGCGGGTCATCACCTTCTTCCAGCAAAGGCTGGCCGGCGCGTAGCCTTCCGGCGTGCATCATCACCGGAGCCGGCAACAGGCTCGAGAACACAGGCAGGCTGGACAACACATCGAGAGGAACGTCCATGAGCTTCCAGAAAGAAAACATCCGCTTTCCTTCCGGCGATGGCGAATGCGCCGGCGATCTCTATCTGCCCGAAGGCGTGGAAACACCGCCGGTGGTGGTCATGGCCCACGGCATCGCCGCCTACCGCGAATTTCGCCTGCACGCCTTTGCCGAGCGGTTCGCCCGGGCCGGCCTGGCCGTGGTGGTGTTCGACTACCGCAACTTCGGCGACAGCCCCGGCGAGCCCCGTTGCCTGGTCTCGCCCGCCCGTCACGTGGCCGACTACCTGGCCGCCCTGGCCTTCGTCCGCAACGACGCCCGGGTCGACGGCAACCGGGTGGGTCTCTGGGGCACTTCCTTCTCCGGCGGCCATGTACTGGTCACCGCCGCGCGCGACGGCAACGTCCAGGCGGTAGTCTCCCAGGTGCCCTTTGTCAGCGGCCCGGCCAGCGCCCTGGTCTATCCGCTTCGCTATCAGCTCCAGGCGTTTTCCCGGGCCATCGCCGATGGCGTCAAGAGTCTCTTCGGCGGTGACCCCATCACCCTGCCGGTGATCAAGCGCAACGGCGCGGCCCTGCTGGCCAGTCATGATTCCTATGACGGCTATCTTTCCATGGTGCCGGAAAACACCGAATGGCCCGGCGAAGTGCCCGCGCGCATAGTGCTGGGCCTGCCCATGTACCGGCCCATTGCCGAAGCACAAAACGTCAAGGCGCCCACCCTGATCATCTCCGCCGAACACGACAGCCTCTGCCCGGTGGGCGCCACCCGCAAGGCGGCCAACCGTATCGAGGGTTGTCGTTATTCCGAACTGCCCATCGGCCACTTCGATGCCTACGAGGGCGAGTGGTTCGAAAAGGTTAGTGACATGGAAGCGGAGTTCTTCACCGAGCAACTGGCCGGCTGAGCAGGGCGACGGACATGACCGCGACCAAGCTGAAGACAGTCCGGGTCTGGGATCTTCCCACCCGGCTGTTTCACTGGTCGCTGGTCTTGTTGCTTGCGTTTCTCTGGTATTCCGGCGGTGGCGACGAAGCATTGATGGCCTGGCACATGCGCGCCGGCTACCTCCTGCTGGCGCTGTTGCTGTTCCGCATTGCCTGGGGTTTTATCGGAAGCCCCTGGAGCCGCTTTCGAAACTTTGTCGCTACCCCGCGCACCGCCATCGACTACGGCCTGCGGTTCCTGCGCGGGCAACAACCGATCCATCTCACCCACAACCCGCTCGGCGGTCTGATGGTGCTGGCCATGCTGGCGCTGTTGTTGCTGCAGACCCTCACGGGTCTCTTCGCCACCGACGACATCAGCATCCACGGCCCGCTCAACGATCATGTAACCAGTGCCACCGCCCGCATGCTCACGCGCATCCACAACTGGAACTTCGACCTGCTGCTGATTCTCGCGGCCCTGCACATCCTTGCCGTGATCGCCCACCGCCTGCGCCACGAACCCCTGACCCTGGCGATGATCACCGGCCGCAAGAACGTCCCCGACCCGAACGCCCCGGATCATCCCTACACGCCGATCTGGAAAGCAGCGCTTGTCATCGCCGGCACCGCAACCCTGGTCTGGACCCTCGTCACCTTCGCCTGACGGCCCGAGCCTTCCAAGAATAGTTCCCGCCATGCCTTCGCGCTGCAGAGCAGCGCACCTACAGCCTTTTGCGACACTCTAATCAAGGGAGAGGGGCTTGCAGGCACGGCCTTGCTGATCGGTCCCCTCTCCCCTCGTGAGGGTGTCGTAAAAGGCTTGCGGGAGCGCACGTTGGGGCGCAGAACCTGGCACCATTCCGGAATTCAGGGCCTTCTCGGCCTTGCTGGAGGGTCCCCTCTCCCCGCCGTGGGAGAGGGACAGGGAGAGGGGGATCGAATTACGGGAAAGCATTGAGTAGTGCGGCTACCGTAGCCTTC
>SLJS01000395.1 GCA_007135015.1 Alcanivorax sp.
ACAGGGCACGGCCCGATCTGCGTACGATCCATTTCGAACCCGGGCAACTGCTGTACATGATTCGCCTCGGTGTTCCCGTGGGGCTGGCGATCTTCTTCGAGGTCAGTATTTTCGCGGCCATTGCACTGCTGATCAGCAAGCTGGGCGCCACCATCGTGGCCGGCCACCAGATCGCGCTGAACTTCACGTCGCTGATCTTCATGGTACCCCTGAGTCTGTCCCTGGCGGTAACCGTTCGAGTTGGCCATGCGCGGGGCCGGGAGAACCCGCAGGCCGTACAGCTGACCTGCAACACGGCGCTATGGATGAGCTCTCTGGTGGGCCTGCTGGGAGCACTCATGCTGCTGCTGTTTCGCCACCATATTCCGGCGATTTATACCACGGACCAGACCGTTCGAGAGATCGCCTCGTCCCTGCTGCTTTTCGCTGCCCTCTATCAGCTCTCGGATGCCTGGCAGGTGATCGCCAATGGCGCCCTGCGGGGATTCGAGGATACCCGGGCTCCCATGTTCATTACCCTGGTAGCCTACTGGGGCATCGGCCTGCCCACGGGATACATGCTTGGCCGCACGGACCTTGTACGCGACG
Organism: Alcanivorax sp.; assembly: GCA_007135015.1. Classification (GTDB taxonomy): domain Bacteria; phylum Pseudomonadota; class Gammaproteobacteria; order Pseudomonadales; family Alcanivoracaceae; genus SLJS01. The sequence continues at coordinate 589 of SLJS01000395.1, forward strand.
CCATGGGCCCGGAAGGTTTCTGGATCGGCCTGATCGCCGGGCTCACCGCGGCCGCCATCGCCCTGGGCCTCAGACTCCACAGAAGGCTGGCCCGCCTCTAGCCCCTTGTCCCTTGCCCCTTGCCCCTCTTAACAACAAACCGTCCTGGCAAGATCCCGGAAATACTCATCGGAAAGCCATGGTCTCCCCGAAAGCAGATGATTCAGATAGAACCGCTCGGGAACCAGCCCCTCTTCCTGCCAGTCCGGGCTTGCAATGTATACCCAGGCTGGCTGAAGACCTTCCCGGGTCTCCACCTCCATGATCCGCCGGGCATAACGGACCGGGTAGCCCTCATAGGGGTCCATGCGGGTGATTCCCGCTGCCTCCGTCAGGCGATAGAGGACCCCTTCCACCCGGCCTTCCCGCTCCGGAACAATGTTCGCGTAGGCGATGCCGCGCTTGCCCTCGGCACGCTTGTTGAAGCGCAGAGACCATCCCCCCAGCGCCGCCGGCATGCTGTCCACATAGCGCATGCCCCGGCGAGCCATCCGTGCCGGATTCATGTTGGAGCCGTAGGCGAAGTACAGGGCGGTCATTGCAGGCCATGAGACCAGCGGCCCCGCAGGGCTGTCAAGCCGTGTTGCAGCCCTTCTCCGGGAGCGCTACCGTGAACGGGAGGATGCTGTATAAACCGGAGGGCGCCATGCCCCGTACACAGCACCATGGAAGTACCGGGAACAAGGTGGTTTCGCTGGCCGAACGCAGGCAGCGCCTTGCTCCCCGCCCACAGCGGCTCTCACCGGAACATGATGGCCTGGAGCTTCTTTACGCCAACGACCGCCATGCCGACACCCTGTTTGCGCTGAAGATTCTCGCCTGGGCAAGACTGAGCGACGGGCGGGTTACGGCCCTGGTGCCCTGGCTGGATGCCGTGATGAGTGCCGAGGAACTGACCGACCCCCTCAACGGGTACTGCGCGGGGTACCGCATGCCGGATGATGACGCCCTGTTCGACAAGGTGCCCACCCACAAGCTTCTTGAACTGGAAGAGGCTCTTGCCTTTTTCGGTACCGGCCGGCGGGATGAATTGCTGCAGGAAATTCCCGACACCATCGGCACGCACGCGGCCTTTACCGATAAAGACTTTCTCGAGCTCCGTCTGATGGAGATCACCAGCTGGCGGCTGTACGCGGACGGGCGCCTGGAGGCGATGGTCCCGGACCCGGAGCGGGTCACTGGCACACCAGTGTTGCCCGGCGACCCCTGTCTGGAGCCGGCACGGGAGCATGCCGATTTCCGTTACTACTTCCAGCACAGCATCGCCAACAAGCTCAAGAACGGTGACCCGGAAGCCCTGGCAGCGCTTTCACTCCTTACGGAGCGCAACGGCTGATAGGGTCATCCCTTCTTGCGTATCCGGTAACGATAGAGTTCACCATCACGCTCGTGCTGAACAAGGCTGTGACCGAGAAACTGGCAGAAACGGGGGATATCCCTTTCCGTGGAAGGGTCGGTGGCAAGCACCTCCAGTTCGTCACCCGGTGCCAGGTCACGGATGCGGTTGTGGAGCAGCATCACCGGCTCCGGGCAGAGCAACCCCCGGGCGTCCAGAACCGCGCCTGCCGCATCGTTGTTCTCATCCCCTTGAGGCATCGCCGTCTCGCTTGCGACCAGGAACACGGGATTATAACAGGCTGGGCAGCCCCGGGGTTCACCCTTCTCACCGAGAGTGTCCAAAGCCCTTGCGAGAGCCATGAACCCCTTATGCGATACCCTTCGCAGCCTCGCAGCGCGAGAAAATGCGGTGCCATAGCCCGGATGAAGGCCGTAATCCGGGAAATCCACCACTGCGGTTGCCCTCGCAACCCGCGCTTGATTCTGTGCAGGATATCAACGCAGCCGCTCTGGCCGCTTCGCCGTCCCGCTACGTCGACTGACAGTGTCCAGGCCGGGCCAGGCACATGGCATTTGATGATAGAATGACCACGCAAGAGCATGACAGGGGGACACAGCAGTGATTCGCGTGTTGATCGAGCGCCGCATCGTTGAAGGGCTGGAACAACCTTACGAGGAGGCAGTGACGGGCATGATGCAGGCCATCATCCAGGCGCCCGGCTTCCTCTCCGGCGAGTCGCTGCGGAACGTGGACCAGCCACAGCACCACTACATTCTCTCGGCGTGGCAGAGCCGGGCGGCCTGGGATCGCTGGCTGTTTTCCCGGGCCCGCCGCCAGGCACTGGATGCCATTCGCCCCTTCCTGGAAGAACCCGAACGCATCACCATCCTGGAGCCGGTGAGCAGTCAGAGAACCCCCTGAGCACCCTCCACTGCAGGCGGCTTTACCAAATCCTTATTGCCCGGGTGTCGGCGGCAGTACCGCCACCGTGATCTCGTCCCGGTCGTGATAGAGCTGTGCGGCGCGCACGGAGAAACCACCGTTGCCTGCGCCGGACATTGCGCGCAGTCGCCCCAGCGACTGCTCGACCACCCTGTAGCGCTGCTTCATGGGAAGCTTCAGATTGAAGACCGCCAGCCGTGCCCGACCGCCGGCGAGCCATTTTTCCATCAGCGCCAGCGTCCGTGCCGGCTTGTCCACCACATCACAGACCAGCCAGTCCACGGTTCCCTTCGGCCGCCAGGTATAGGCATCGGCACGGAGATGCTCGACCGGATATTCCCGCAACAGACCCTCATCAAGCATCCCGTGGTCCACAGCCGTCACCCGCAGTCCATGCCGGGCCAGCTGCCAGGTCCAGCCCCCGGGCGCGGCACCCAGATCCACTGCTGTACGCCCGGCGCGCAGCCAGTGCTGCCGCTCTTCGGGGCTGAACAGCCGCAGCCAGGCTTCCTCAAGCTTGAGCGCGGAACGACTGGGCGCCTGCCGGGCCAGGCGAAGCCGCGGGATGCCACTTCCCCAGCCGCAGTCCCAGGGAGGCTGTGACCAGCCCAGGGTCACCTGCCGGGAGTCCGCAAAGAACAGGTTGAGAACAGCCTCGCCGTGCGACGTCAGCATCCCCCTGTTACGGAGAGTCTTCTCCAGGGGGCGCCGGAAGCCCCGCAGGAACCGCTGCAGGGCCCTGCCCTCGTTGGTGTCGGGATGCTCCAGTCGCACTCCGGTCCAACTGCCCGTGCCTTCCAGGGCGTCCAGAATCGGCGAGATCCGGTCCTGCCCGGGCAACTCCAGCGTCTCAAGGATGGGCCACGCGGTTCGTGCAAACACCGGCATGGGCCGGACCACGGCCAGCGGCTCCCCCTGCAGCTGCCGCCACACCAGCCAGCCCTCGCCCTTACGAACCTGTGGATAACCGCTCCCGCCGGCCCCGGAAGTACGATCGGCCAATTCCGCTGCGCAATCCCCCTCGAAACCGGCCCTGGTTAACAATAAGAAACTGTCCATTGGCAGCACCCGATGGTTAGAATAGCCGACTATTGTCGCTGCCAGGCCGGCCCACACAATATGAGATTAAAACAACAACTGCTCCTGCCACTGCTGTGTGCCCTGCCCGTGAGTCTACCCGCCCAGGATGAACTGGAGCCGCCCGATGTGGACATTTTCGCGGAGCTGCAGGGCACCCGTACGGATTATCGGGATGCCAATGCAGATCATGCTGACGGTACGCGCCTGACCGTTGGCACCTGGCTGAACGATTTCGGGCACGGGAATTTTCAGTATGCGCTCGAGGCTTCATTCAACTGGATGGGCGAGTCCAGGAGCAGCCGCTCCTTTCGCGAAGACACACCATCCGATCCTCCTATTACTCTGGATATCGATGAAACAACCCGCATCGACATCAATACGGTTTCCCTCAGCGGCAGGCTGCTGCAT
>SLJS01000150.1 GCA_007135015.1 Alcanivorax sp.
GCTGCGACTCGATATTGAGATCGTCCACTCTCTGCTCGGTCATGGTCGGATACTGGCCCGTTATTGCCTATGATGGATCCGGGAGTTTATCGAAAACCGCCGGGGCGGGAAACACGGGTTCGCCGGCATGCGGCCAATGGGTTTCATAGTCTGCCTCCATGCCTCCGAGGGGCGCCGTCACGGGCGCTTCAGTACCGCCTCCACCCATTCCGGAACCAGTTCGCTGGCCGGGCCGGTGCGATGCTCATCGAAGACACCGTGGACGTCGGAGGGCTCCAGATTCAGCTCCAGGCTCCGCGCTCCGGCGGCGCTGGCCAGTTCCACGAAGCCGGCGGCGGGGTAGACGTTTCCCGAGGTGCCAATGCTGACGAACAGGTCGCAGCGTTCCAGGGCGGCCTGGATACGGTCCATTTCCATGGGCATCTCCCCGAACCAGACCACATGGGGGCGCAGGGCCGCCGGCGGCGTGCAGCAACGGCAGGGCTCCATGGGCGCCAGATCACGTTCCAGGGGGAATGCCCGGCCACTGGCGTTGCAGCGTACCTTGTTCAGTTCCCCGTGCATGTGGACCAGGTTGATCGAGCCTGCGCGTTCGTGCAGGTTGTCCACGTTCTGGGTCACTACCAGCACTTCACCGGGAAATTCGCGCTCCAGGCGCGCCAGCGCCTGATGGGCCGGGTTCGGGTGTATATCCCCTTCATTGAGCTGCCTGCGGCGGCGGTTGTAGAACTGCTGCACGCCTTCGGGGTCGCGGCGCCAGGCCTCGGGCGTGGCCACGTCCTCGATACGGACCCTTTCCCAGAGCCCTCCCTGGTCCCGGAAGGTGTCCAGGCCGGATTCCGCCGAGATTCCTGCGCCCGTAAGTATTACCATGCGGGAAATATCCATGTCTGTGCTCCGGGCTCCGTACGACTATGACCGATACGATAATTGCCAACAGCGAGATTTGTGAATTGCCGGGCCGCGGCCCGGTGAATCTGCTTGATTTTCATACCGGTGCTGTCGTTATGGTAAGCGCAGTGGCGGTGGGGCTGTACCGTGACCGGGCCGCGCTGGAAGACCCCCTCGGCAACGGCACACTGGGCTATGAGGCCATCCCGGAGCCGCTGCAGCCGCCCTGGGTGCCGGAGCTGGGCCATGTGCGCGAGCAGCTGGCCGGGTTCGTGGGGCTGACGTCCGGGGCCGTGCTGTTCATACGGCCCGACGGTATCGGCCTCTACCCGGACAATGAGGCGGCGCTGCGCAATCGTGACTGCCAGTGGCTGCTTGAATTCGAGAATGCGCCCAAAGGAGCAGGATTGAATGGTTGAAGAAACGACTCGACTGCGTCTTCGCCAGATCGAGGAAGAGGATTATCCCGAACTGGCCGGGCTGATGGACCTTGTCTACGCCGATATTGGTGGAGCCTGGTCGGAAGAAACCGTGCGCGACCTGATCCGGCTTTTTCCCGAAGGCCAGCTCTGTATCGAGGACAATGAGGTGCTGGTGGCTGCGGCGTTGACCATCAAGGTCAACTATGACCGTTTCTCCAATCCGCACCGCTATGAGGACCTGATTACCGATGATCAGGTCCGCTCCCACGACTCCGACGGGGATGCGATCTACGGGCTGGATGTGTTCGTCCATCCGGAGTATCGCGGCTACCGCCTTGGCCGGCGCCTGTATGAGGCACGCAAGGAACTGTGCCGGGAAGAGAACATGCGCGCGATTCTTGCCGGCGGACGCCTGCCCGGGTACGGGAAGCATGCCGACGAAATGACGGTTACCGAATATATCGACCAGGTGGAACGCCAGAAGATCTACGATCCGATCCTGTCGTTCCAGCTGGCCAATGGTTTCGTGGTCAAGCGGCTGCTCAGGCGCTACCTGCCCGAGGATCAGAAATCCCGGGGCTACGCAACGCTGCTGGAATGGGACAACATCCTCTACCAGCCGGATGCGAGAAATCTTGCCTATCAGCCCAAGACCATGGTCCGGGTGGGCGTGGTCCAGCGGCGCATGCGCGCGGCCCGATCCCTGGAAGACCTGCTTGACCAGGTGGAGTTCTTTATCGGTTCGCTGGCGGATTATCGCGCCGATATCGCGGTGCTGCCCGAGTTCTTCTGCGCGCCGCTGATGGGCCTCAATCCGGACATGTCCTCGCTGGACGCCATCCGTTTTCTCGCGGGCTTCAGCGAGGAGATCCGCTCGCGGATTTCCGACATGGCAGTCAGCCACAACATCAATGTGGTGGCCGGTTCCATGCCGGTAGTGGAGAACAACGATGTCTTCAACGTCTCCTACCTGTTGCGTCGCGACGGCACCATGGAAGAGCAGCGCAAGATCCACATCACTCCGGGGGAACGCCGGGACTGGGGGATCGAGGGCGGCGACAGCATCCAGGTGTTTGAAACCGATGCCGGCAAGATCGGGATCCTGATCTGTTACGACGTGGAGTTCCCGGAGCTGGGCCGGATCCTCGCAGAGCAGGGCATGGAGATCCTGGTGGTGCCGTTCTGGACCGATACCAAGAACGGCTATCTGCGCGTGCGCCACTGCGCCCTGGCCAGGGCGGTGGAAAACGAATGTTATGTGGCGCTTTCCGGCAGCGTGGGCAACCTTCCCCGGGTCGATAACGTGGACATCCAGTATGCCCAGTCGGGGGTATTCACGCCTTCGGACTTCTACTTCCCCCACGACGGCATTCTCAGCGAGGCGGTGGCCAACACGGAAATGCTGCTGTTCGCGGACGTGGATCTGGAAAAGCTCAAGCTGCTCCACCAGGAGGGCTCGGTCACCAATCTCAAGGACCGCCGCCACGACATCTACCGCCTGAAGTGGCGCTCTCGGTAAGAGCACGCTCCCTTCGGTCGCTTCGAGCACGTCACCTGCGGTGACTCCCGGCACGCAGCGCTGCGCGCTGCTTCCAGCACGGCCGCTGCGCGGCCTCCTGGAAGGCCCCCGAAGGGGGCCGTGCTGGAAGCGGAGCGTGCTGGAAGGCCGCGGAGCGGCCGTGCTCGAAGCGACCAACGGGAGCGTGCTCAAACGCGCCCCGAAGGGGCGCTACATATTCGGATACTTCGGCCCGCCGCCGCCTTCCGGCGCCACCCAGTGGATATTCTGGGTGGGATCCTTGATGTCGCAGGTCTTGCAGTGCACGCAGTTCTGCGCGTTGATCTGGAAGCGTTTCGAGCCGTCATCCGCCTCGACCACCTCATAGACGGCGGCCGGGCAGTAGCGCTGCGCCGGTTCGTCCCACTTGGGCAGGTTCACCTGGATGGGCGTGTCCGGATCACGCAGCGTCAGGTGACAGGGCTGATCCTCTTCATGGTTGGTGTTGGACAGGAATACCGAGTCCAGCTTGTTGAAGGTCAGCTTGCCGTCCGGTTTGGGGTATTCGATCTTCCTGCATTCGCTTGCCGGCTTGAGGGTTTCGTGGTCAGGTGTGCGGTCATGCAGGGTGAGCGGAAGCTTGCCGTTGAAGATATTGAGATCCACAAAGGCGAACGCCGAGCCGAAGAAGCTGCCGAAGCGGTGCTGGGCCGGGCCGAAGTTGCGCTGCTGGTGAAGCTCCTGGTGCACCCAGCTGTTGTCGAATTTCTCCCGGTACTCGCTCAGCTCGTCGTTGCCGCGTCCCTCGGCCAGGGCCGGGGCGATCACCTCGGCGGCCATCATGCCGGACTTCATGGCCGTATGAGTGCCCTTGATCTTGGCGAAATTCAGGGTGCCGGCGTTGCAGCCGACCAGCATGCCGCCCGGAAAGGTCATTTTCCCCAGCGACTGCAGGCCACCCTTGCTGATGGCCCGGGCGCCGTAGGAAACCCGCTTGCCGCCTTCCAGATATTTGCGGATTTCCGGATTGGTCTTCCAGCGTTGCATCTCGTCGAAGGGCGAGACATGAGGGTTGGAGTAGGCCAGGTCGGTAATCAGGCCGAGCGCGACCAGGTTGTCCTCAAAGTGGTAGAGAAAACCGCCACCGGGGGAACCCGATTCGGTAAGCGGCCAGCCGGCGGTATGCATGACCAGGCCTTCGCGATGCTTTTCCGGGTCGATTTCCCAGAGTTCCTTGATGCCGATGCCGTAATGCTGCGGATCCACACCGTCGCGCAGATCGAAGCGTTCGTTCAGTTCCTTGCCCAGATGGCCGCGGCAGCCTTCCGAGAAGATGGTGTACTTTGCATGCAGTTCCATGCCCGGCTCATAGGAGGCCTTGTGCTCGCCGCTGGCGCTCACGCCCATTTCGCCTGTTGCGATGCCCTTTACCGAGCCGTCCTCGTGATAGAGGATTTCGGAGGCGGGGAAGCCGGGGTAGACCTCGATGCCGAGGCTTTCGGCCTGCTCGCCCAGCCAGCGGCACAGGTTCCCCAGGGAAATGACGTAGTTGCCCTCGTTGTGCATGGTTTTCGGGGCGA
>SLJS01000311.1 GCA_007135015.1 Alcanivorax sp.
GGGGGCCGGTCTGGCCGTGTTCGATCCCGGCGATTACGAAGGCCTGGTCCGCGCCCTGAAGGCAGCAGCCGTGGGGGTCGTAGCCTGGGCGGTCTGGGGCATGGCACGCAGCCTGACACCGGACTGGCAGCGTCAGCTCATCGCCGCCCTGGCGGTGGTCGCCGCCATTGGCCTGCCCCTGTGGCTTGGTCTCTCGGTCCTCGCCCAGATTTCGGCATTGCTACTGGGTGCACTGCTGGCACCATGGCTGCTGCCCATACCGACAGCCGAGGCGAGAGCTTCCCTGTCCCTGCCCTTCCGACGGCGCGGTGGAATCATCGCCGGCGGCCTTTTCCTGGGCTTCCTGCTGGCACTGCCCCTGCTGGCCTGGCTATATCCGGCAGCCTGGGCGCAGGTCATGGATGCCATGTACCGTGCCGGGGCGCTGGTCTTCGGTGGTGGGCATGTGGTCCTGCCGATGCTGCACGCGGAGACCGTGGCCAGCGGCATGATTGACGAGGACGCCTTCCTGGCCGGCTACGGGGCGGCCCAGGCGCTGCCCGGGCCGCTGTTCGCATTCGGGGGATTCGTCGGCACCGCCGCCGGGGGGATCGGCATCGGCCTCCTGGCGCTGATCGCCATCTTCCTGCCGGGCATGCTGATTCTGCTCGCAGTCCTGCCTTTCTGGGCCCGCTTACGCGAAAACCAGCACCTGCGCCGCCACCTGGCCGGCGTCAACGCCGCTGTCGTCGGCATCCTCGCCGCCGCCCTCTACGATCCCGTCCTCACCGCCGGCATCACCGACTGGCGCGACACCCTCCTCGCCCTCGCCGTCCTGGCAGCCCTGGCTTCCGGTCGCATACCGGTGTGGCTGCTGGTTATCGCTGCCGGGTCTGTGGGGATAGTCATCTACTGATTCAACCGTTACCGATAGTCTGCATTTAGCCATTGCGACTATCAGCCAAGGGCCGACGAAGCGCTTTACCGCGCCTTCCTTGCTTCTCACTCCAGCCTCGACAGACCCACCGCCAGACATGGGAGGTAAAGAGGGCCATGATTTCCACTGCATCCCTGAAACCGATTTTCTTTCCCTCAGCGTAGCTTCTAGCCCGGTAGTCCACGGGTACCTGCGCCACCGACAGACCGCGAGCGCAACAAACGGTCAGCACGAAAACCAGATCGAAACCAAAACCCGCTGTCTTCAACATCCGCGGCGACAGCAATGGCCGTGAAAACGCCTTGTAGCCAGAGCATACGTCTGCGATACGCGTTCCGGCGTAGATGCTGACCGCACGGCTCAAACCCCAGTTAAACACGTCATGGGCCCTGGACTGTCCTCGCCGGGTATGTCGATAGCTCAGAACCACGTCAGCCTGGCCAGTGCGGAGCGGCTCTAATACTGTTTCCAAATCACAAGGATCGTATTCCCCGTCCGCATCGAGCACCACCACCCAGCGTCCACGCGCAATTCGCAGCCCGCGCCGGAGTGCAAATCCCTTTCCCAGATTACGCCGGTTTCGCGAAAGCTGAATCACACCCTGCCCAAGTAACGGCCTGATCTTCGCAATACTGTCATCCTGGCTGCCATCATCCACCACAATAATCTCGGCAGAGTCGCCCACTGGCTCTTTGAGCAGACTCGACAACAGGCCGGCAATCCGGTCTTGCTCGTTATAGCAGGGAATGATGACACTAATATCCGGACTCCCCTCATTCATGCACGCCATCCTTTTCTGCCTCCAGCAGCGCACGCGCCGCCTTGCGCCGAAATCTATCCGCATCTCCCTGAAGACCCCGGGTTGCCGTCATGTGAGCCAGGCGGTCCCAGTCTCTCGCATGCCCCTCGGCCGCGGCCAAAAAAAGCGTGTTTACAAGAAACCGCGCCCGCTCCTGCTGTCGGCTCTCCATGAGCTCTGCCTGTTCCCAGTCCGCCTCCCAGCCCGGCCCCACCGGGGCGAGGCGGGTCAACTGATCTGATAACAGAAAGACCAGCCCGCCCAGAATCAGGGCCAGAGGAAACGCCACCCGTGCGCGTCGCTGCTGCAAACCATCGATCACCCATGCCCTGCCTGCGTGCAACAGACACATCAGGCCATAAGCGGCTACCGGCAGCAACATCAAAAGAAACGGAATCCGGTATCGCTCATGCACGAAGAAAATCACCACCGTCGCCCCATACAAAAGGGCTGCAAGACCCAGAGCAATTGCGGTTCTCCGCCGACGGCCATCGCCAAGCATGTACGCGGCAACAAGCAACGCAAGAACCACGCCGTGATCCACCCTTAGCGAAGCCAACACGGAATCAAAACGGGCCGCGCGGGCATGATGCTCCGGTGAACCTGGCACCTGGCGGGCCAACATCATTCCCATTTTCTGAAACTGCACTGCAATCACCGCACCGGGCGCCTGCTGAAAGGCTTCCATCGTCCGCCTGAACCAATAGCGATTCGCCGACTCACCCTCCCTCGCATCCGGCGGCAAATCAATATGATGACCAATCAGATCGTTACGAATGCCGAACACGGGCACATAGGCACCGGATGCCGCGGCGGAGTTACCGATATAAAGATTCAGGGCCGCCGGCGAGTGGGCTGGGCCCCGATCAACCGATAACGTCAGCCCGAGAAAAGCCAGCAACGGGAGACAAAACACGCCAATCGCAATGCGCCGGCTGCCGGCGCCAAACCCAGCAGCAAACAGCGGCAAGAGCGGCAAAATCAACAGCAGGAGAATGAAGTTATTCCGCTCAATGGCCAGCAACAGCGAGAAAACCGCAAGCCCGACCACCCCGCACCATTTCATCCGCGTATCGCCGATAAGCGACGCAAAATAGAGCGCTCCGGATACCAGCGCCATCACGACCACCGTTTTCATGGTCAATCCCGCATGGAACAGAAAAAGACCACAAAAGCAGAACAGTCCGACGACCACCAAGGCCGCCCCGCTACCAAAAAGGCGGCGGGTGGCCAGCGCCATGAAAACCCCGATCAGCGAGAACAGAAAACCATGTAGGATCAGGAGCGGCCACAAATCCGGCCCACCCAGCCTAAAAGCCCAGGAAGCCAGAAAGACATAAGTGGACGGCGGGATCACCGATTCCAGGAAGCCATCGGGCCCGACAAAAGCCCGGAACCAGGCATGGTAGAGGTACAGCTCCGCGTCTGAAGTGCGATAAGCACTCAACAGACCCCAGCCAAGATCATTCATCCATGCGTAGAGCGAAAATAGAAGCAGGCACAGGGAAAACGCCACCACCGGGAGCAAGAACACCCCCCAATGCACCCACGTTTTGCGACCCCATCCCCAAATCACAGACACCCCCAAATCAGCCCCCAATGCTACCGCCCCCGAGCCTGCCTTGGAAGCCGCTGCCCCCAACAGCGAATTGTCCCGCCAGGGTCCTCGATTGGCCCTATCCGCCGACATTATCGCCCCTCGGCCTCCAGGCGGGCCTCTTCGGTCATGGCCAGGCGCGCAAACTGCGCATCAGGCCGCCAGACCCAGTCGTACACACCGCGCGCTTCATCAAACTGGCGAACCTGGACCGGCACCCAGTACCGGGGGCGATAGCTGCGCCAGTCCGCCCTGGCAAAACTGCTCGACGGGGACAGGGATTGCTCGGCGTCATCTACGAAAAAGCCGCCTCGGTGGGCGGCTTTTTGGGGGTCAGTCTTTCTCAGTCTCGATGAGCGTCATTGTGTCTGGATCGACACCTTCGAGTACCTCCGGATCGTTTAGCAAGGGATCGTGCATCTCGGGGATGAGTTGGCCTTCCTCGCCCTCGCATTCGGAATAGTTGGGGAAGCCTTTGGCCCACGTCAGGTCTCTTGCTGTCAGACTCTCTCGAATAACCTCTTCCGGCGTATCGAGACGGACATATGCTCCGTCCTCCAATCGGTAATGACGGAGAATCTGCCGCCGAAGCTCGAAGCCTTCTCGATCAGCATCCACCTCAAGCGCGCGATAATACTTCCGCCATGCGATGATATCGTGAACCGTTTCCGCTGCGTCTTCGTGGTGTTTCTCTGATTCACTGCGAAAATCACCGAAATATAGCTTCGCATACCCCCGGCTGCCGGAGGCATTGGACACCGTTTCATAGGCTTGTGAAATGTACTGATACCGGGGACTGCCATAGTCGCCTGGATCGACGAAATCTCGCTGAGCCAGTCGGGCCGCAAATGAGATTTGCTCATATTCCGGAGAGAACACGACCCAATCAAGAACGCGATCATGCTGCGGCAAGAACAATACCAGGTCCTTGTCTCCATTCCCTTCAATGTCACCATAGCGAAGTGGACTATCCGCTAAACAGCCTATCGGCGGCTCGGCGGATATGCGACGGGTAATTCCGTAACGCTCCCAATTTCGCTGGTCCGGCGCGCCTTCCATGGTGTACATCTGCCA
>SLJS01000276.1 GCA_007135015.1 Alcanivorax sp.
CCGTTTTTCCTGATCAATCTGGTCATGGCGCTTACGCCCATGCGTGCCTGGACTTTCTACTGGGTCAGCCAAGTGGGGATGCTTGCCGGGACCGTGGTTTATGTGAATGCGGGCACCCAATTGCGCGCCGTGGAAGCCGTGGGGGACCTTCTGTCTCCGGCACTGATCGGTTCCTTTGTGCTGCTGGGATTGTTTCCCTGGATTGCGCGCGGGATCGCCAAAGTGGCCGAGCGGATTCGTGTCTACCGTGGCTGGAAAAAGCCCAGGTCCTTCGATCGCAACATGGTGGTAATCGGCGGCGGTTCCGCCGGACTGGTCACGGCGTACATTGGCGCGGCGGTCAATGCCAGTGTGACGCTGGTGGAAAAGAACCGCATGGGTGGCGACTGTCTCAATACCGGTTGCGTGCCTTCCAAGGCACTGATTCGCAGTGCGCGGGTTAACAATCTTATAGGCAGCGCCGATCAGTACGGCCTCAAGAATGCCACGGCGGAAGTGGACTTCGGCGCCGTCATGGACAGGGTGCATGGCATCATTCGCAAGATCGAGCCTCATGACTCGGTCGAGCGTTTCACGGACCTGGGCGTGGATGTCCGCCAGGGCAGCGCCCGCATTGTCTCGCCCTGGGAAGTGGAAGTGGAAGAAAATGGCGAGAAGAAGCGTATTACCACGCGTAATATCGCCATCGCTTCCGGCGCCGAGCCGCTGGTGCCGCCGATTCCCGGACTCGACCGGGTGGATTACCTCACCTCCGACACACTCTGGTCCCTTCGCGAGCAACCGAAACGGCTGGTGGTCCTCGGAGGCGGCCCCATAGGCTGCGAGCTTGCACAGGCCTTTGCGCGGCTGGGCTCGTCCGTGACCCAGGTAGAGATGGGCCCCAGGCTGCTTGCAAAGGAAGATGAGGACGCCGCCGGGCTGCTGCTGGAAAGCATGAAGGAGAGCGGTGTGACGGTTCTCACCGGGCACAAGGCCGTGGCCTTTCATCGCGATGGACAGCGCCAGAGCATCACCCTTGAGCATGAAAACGGAGAGACCGAGCTGGAGTTTGACCAGGTGCTGGTGGCGCTGGGCCGCACGGCACGCACCGAGGGAATGGGTCTGGAAGAGCTGGGCATCGAGAAAACGCCCACGGGGACATTGGAGCTGGATCCTTTCCTGCGCACCCGGTTTCCCAACATCTACGCCTGCGGTGACGTGGCAGGGCCTCTTCAGTTTACCCACTTCGGGGCGCACCAGGCCTGGTATGTCGCGGTCAATGCCCTGTTCGGCAAGTTCAAGAAGTTCAAGGCGGACTATTCCGTAATGCCCTGGTGTACCTTCACCACGCCGGAAGTGGCCCGGGTGGGGATCAATGAGCAGGAAGCACGGGAGCAGGGCGTAAATTTCGAAGTTACGCGCTACGGTCTGGATGACCTGGATCGTGCCATTGCCGACGGCACGGATCAGGGTTTCGTGAAGGTGCTTACGCCGCCGGGTTCGGATCGCATTCTGGGTGTGACCATCGTCGGGGAGCATGCGGGCGACACCATCGCTGAGTATGTGCTGGCCATGAAACACGGGCTGGGGCTCAACAAGATTCTCGGAACGGTGCATATCTATCCCACCCTGGCCGAGGCGAACAAGTTCGCGGCCGGGGAATGGAAGAAGGCCAATGCACCGCAGTGGGCGCTGCGCGTGCTCAAGCACTACCACGCCTGGCAGCTGGGCACGAAAAGAGGCAACTGAGATGACATTCCTGGAACGACATCAACGGATCTGGCGCTCGTACCGCAGCCTTCCCGGTTGGGTACAGATCTGGGTGGGGGCCATTCTGGTCCCCGCCAATGCCGCCGCATTCTTCCTGCTGGATACGCTTGCCGGGCAGCTGGCGGCCGCCGCGGCGGTCTTCGTGGTGCTCACCAACGGTCCCCTGGTGTACTGGTACTGCGGGATGAATCGGGCGCTGTCCATTCCCCATCTGGTTGCCTGGATTCCGCTTCACGTGGCACTGGTGGCCCGGCTGCTGGGCTGGGGTGGTGCCATGGGGTCTGCCGAGGCCGTTTTCGTGTGGGTGCTGCTGGGGGTCAACTCCGTCAGCCTGGTCTTTGACGTGCTGGACAGCTGGCGCTGGTGGCAGGGCGAAAGGGAAACACCGGGCGTTGGCTGACTCAGCAGCCCCGGTTCTCGTGAAGGTGGGCCAGTCGGTCACGCAGGCCGAGTGGGTTATAGCGGCCCACGATCCATGGCGAGGTGACAATCAGGGCGATGAAAATACCCGAGATGATACCCATCCAGACTGCGCCGGCGTTCAGTGATGCTCCGAAGGCGGTATAGACGATGGTCATCGGAAGCATGCCTGTAAAGGTGGCGATCGCGAAAGCGCGTGTCGTCATGGAAGTCAGGCCCGCCGCGTAGCTGACCAGCGCAAAGGAAACGACCGGTATCAGCCGGGAAGAAAAGACCACCCAGAAAAGAAGACGGCTGGAGCAGTCCGGGCAGACTTCCGCGTGAGTCGTGGAGAAACGGGAAAGGAGATCCTTTCCCAGTATCCGTGCAATCCAGAAGGCCGCCACGGCGCCGACAAGCGCACTGCCGGCGGCAAGCAGTGTGCCCAGCCAGGGTCCGTAGAGGGCCCCGGCCGCCATGGAAATGGGGACAGTGGGAACCGGGCCGATAATGACGGCGGCAATCATCAGCGCCGCAAGGAGCAGGGCGGCGGCCGGCCCGGATTCTCTCGCCCATTGCAGAAGGGCACCGACATCCAGGTCTGTCAGATCAAGATAAAAACCGGCCACAAGCGTGGCAAGAAGTAGCAGGACCACAAGCAACAGGCGAAGCGCTATCCCCGCTGTCGTTGTATTTTCGCCGGAAGCGTTTTGCGACATTGGGGAATTCCCGGCCTATCGGCATCTCATGGGGCGCGTCTCAGCGACAGCATGGGCGGGGCTCCGAGGTGGTGCTGCCACAGACGATTGAGGCCCAGTATAAGCACCGACAGTGGAATCAACCAGCCGAAGAAGGCACTCATGGCCCCCAGGCCCGGGATGCCAAGCAGCAGGATCAGGCTCGGTGCGCAGCAGGCGCCCCCGGCAAGCAGGGCCGGAATCATGCCGCCGACCATTGCCGAGTTTCCGCCGCCCGGGGACGGATCAATGCTGCACGCGGCCTGTCGGCGCAGGAAAATCGCTCCGTGGAGGTTGGCCGCCAGGAGTCCCCCCATGAACAGGGCGATCATCAGGTTGATCGGGCTCACCAGCCAGATCACATAGCCGGCCTCGATGGTGGCCACGGACTCGAATAGCAGTGTGGAACGGGAGGCCAGCATCTGTTGAAGCGACAGTTCGGAAACCTGTATACCCCACCAGGGCGGACCCACAATATCCAGATCTCCGATCACATAAAGGTAGAGGACCATGTAGCCAATACCCACGGAAACGGGCATGTAACGGACCAGCCTGTCAGTCATTGCGTCCATCAAGTATCACGGTGTCGGGATAGAATGCGTGCCAGGCGAACCACATTGCCTCGAAGCCGTTGACTTCCTCCAGTCCTTCAAGCGCTTCGTGTTTCGGCCCCGCCGGTGCGAATTCAATGGTATCGGGATTCAGGCTCCGGGGCATGTCGTCCTCCGCGCCACGGTAGACCCATGCGGTTTCAAGTCCCGGATCATGGAGGATCAGGTAGCTGCCGTTCTCTCCCTGGTGGATGGCATACCCCGCATCGGAAAGCCAGGGCTTGTTCACGGCAACGGCCTCGTCTTCGGTGCGAAAGCCGAAAATCTTGTGCTTGGGCGGGTAGTGCCCGCTTTGCTCCAGAGTCGGCATGATGGGCCGGGAGCGTTCCTCGTAGTAACCGTTGAGAGGGTTGTATCCGCCATAGGGATCACGGCGATAATTGCGCGCATGCCCGGTGCGCCGGGAGAGCACCTCGGTTTCCGGGTGGCGATCCTGCCAGTTTTCCCAGGTGGTCCAGAAGACCCGGAACTCTTCAAGTCCCTGGCCCTTGCGCGGGCCGTGGACGGCGAGCGCGGGGATCTGGGGCCAGTAGCTGTCCGACTCGCGGTCATACATGATCATGTTGCTGTTGACCAGCCGGCCGGAGACGCCCAGTTCTGTTTCCCCGCGCTTGAAGCCCATTCCGGTTCCGGTAAGCGGACAGTAGGTCACGGCCAGGTTGTCGCCGCCGACGGTGTCGTTGACGATCTCGTGCCAGACCAGAATGCGTTGCGGATAGGCGCGGGCCTCGCCGTTGCGGTAGACGCCCATCACGATGTCACCGTCGTCCAGAAACCGGTCGCCATCTGCGGCGGACCAGAACCGCGGGTCGTCAATGGAAGGGATGCCATCCTTGCCGGGGCCGCCGGAGTGGCTGGATTCCCAGTAGGTGTCGAGCGAATGGGAATGA
>SLJS01000309.1 GCA_007135015.1 Alcanivorax sp.
ATCGGAAACGGCCTGCACGTTTCCGTCCGCGTCCCGCAAGATCACCTGCATATTGCCGTAACGCCGCCCCGTGGACTCCAGCTCATGTCCCAGCGCGCGCAGTTCGTTGGCAACCTTTGTGCCGATAAAGTCCGGCTCGCCCTCGACCCTGTCGGGCAGATACTGATGGTGGTACCGGGGCCTGGACACCCATTCCTCCGGCGCCTTGCCCGCCAGCGCATCCTGGATGGCCAGCATCACCATGGTGATAATGCGGCTGCCCCCGGGTGTACCCAGTATGGCCACATTACCGCCCCATTCGACAAACGCCGGCGTCATGGATGAAAGCGGGCGCTTGCCCGGAGCAATGGCATTGGCCTCGCTGCCCACCAGCCCATATACGTTGGGCTCGCCGGGCTTCGCCGAAAAATCATCCATTTCGTTATTGAGCAGAATTCCGGTGCCGGGCGCGACGAATCCCGAGCCGAAGGGATAGTTGATACTCAGGGTCGCGGCCACGCGATTGCCCTCGGCGTCCAGGATCGAGAAATGGGTGGTGTCAGGGCCTTCCGCCTCACCAGAAATACCCTCCAGCTCGCTACTCGGGGTGGGTTCATCCAGGCGAATGCTCTGCGCCAGCTCCGCGGCATACTCCTCGCTCAGCAGTCGCTCCCTGGGTACTTCCACGAAATCGCTGTCGCCCAGATAGCGGGCACGGTCCCGGTAGGCCCGCCGCATGGCCTCCACGTTCATGTGCGCGGCCAGGGCCTCGCCGGGCTGTCCCTCCCCGAAGTACGAGAGGATATTGAATGCCTGCATCAGCACGATGCCGCCCGAGGAAGGCAGGGCGGGCCCGACGATGGTGGCACCCCGATACTCGCCGGTGACGGGCTCACGTTCCTTCACCCGGTAGTTTTTCAGATCGTCCAGCGTCCAGATGCCTCCGTATTCCTGGACCCCCTGGACAAGCTTGCGCGCCACCGGACCTTCGTAGAAACCGGACCGCCCTTCGCTGGCAAACCGCTCAAGGACCGCCGCCAGGTCCGGCTGGCGAAGAAGATCCCCCTCGCTCGGCACATCCCCTTCACGCAGGAATATCTCCCGGGTGTCGGGAAAGCGGTTGAGCACATCCTGACGGAATCGGGCCAGTCGGCGGTATCGCTCATCCACCTCGAAGCCTTCTTCGGCAAGGCGGATTGCCGGCGCCAGGGATTGCTCCAGGGGAAGATTGCCGTACTTCCGGGCAATGTGATCCAGGGCCGCGGCCTGACCCGGGATGCCCGCAGCGGCGGGTCCGTTCATGACCCAGTCACGCTGCACCTTGCCGTCGCGGTCCAGGTACATGTCCGAGGTGGCCGCTGACGGGGCGGTCTCGCGGCCGTCCACCATGGTCCGGAATCCGTCAGCTTCGCGATGCAGCAGCCAGAACCCGCCGCCGCCGAAACCGGAACCAGTCGGTTCCACCACCGCCAGCGCCGCGGTCACCGCCACGGCGGCATCAAAGGCATTGCCACCTTCGTTCAGAATCTCGAAACCGGCCTCGGTAGCCAGGGGATGGGCGCTGGCAATCGCCATGTCGGCCCGCGCGGCGGCGGACCCGGCAAGCACAATGAGCAGAACGACTGCGGAGACAGACTGACGCATGATCCTTTTCCCTGGTTCGCTGATACGTTGACCCGAAGATACCAGCAAACGAGGGAAAGGCGGAAATCGGGGCGCCGAGGCCGCCAGCCTGGCCCGGAGAACTGACAACCGTCTACTGACCGCCACCTTCACGCTCGCGCCGCTTCGCCTCCAGGCCTCGCGCCACTTCCGGCGGGACAAACTGGGCCACATCACCGCCCAGCAGGGCGATCTCACGCACCAGGCTGCTGGAGATGAACGACAGATGCTCGGCGGGCGTGAGAAAAACGGTCTCCAGGTCCGGAGCCAGTTTCCGATTCATGTTGGCAAGCTGGAATTCGTATTCGAAATCGGACACCGCGCGCAGGCCCCGCAGGAGGATATTCGCGCCCTGTTCCTCACAGAAGAACGCCAGCAGCGAGGAAAAGCCCGTGATCCGCACATTGGGCAGATGCCCGAGGCATTCACGCGCGAGCTCCACACGCTCGTCCACCGTGAACAGTGGCCCTTTCTTCTCGCTGGACGCAATGGCCACGATCACTTCGTCGAACATGGTCGCGGCCCGCTCGACCAGATCCTTGTGCCCGTTGGTGATCGGGTCGAAGGTCCCTGGATATACCACCCGGTTTTTCATGAATGCCCCCTGATCGGTTCCGCGGGCGGAGAGGATACCGGAAAGCACGGGCTTTCTGTAGGGAGGTCGTCAGGCTGTATCCGTCAACCAGACACCCGCGGGAGCAGACGCCGGGCCATGAGCGCCCCGGCCGGCGCCGGGTCATCCACGCCACAAGGCGCGCTCTTGCAAACCATGGGCGTCACGTCCGCAATCACCAGAGACGCATGCCGGCAATGCCCTGCCAGTCGAGCACCTGCTGCACGATGGTGGGCACATAGGCGACCACGATCAGGGCCACCGCCAGTAGTGTCCACCAGCCCAGACGGTCCATCAGCGCCACGGACGCCTTGGTCTTTCCGGAGCTTTCCAGCGGACCGGACAGTGTCTGACTGAAACCCACCTGCTCGACCCGGCCCGGATCCCGGGCGCCCAGCAGGGTGCGCAGAACCGACCAGAAGAACAACAGCCCGGCGAACAGCAGCACAACGCCTCCGGCACCGCTGAACATCCCCGCCAGGGCGCCATCCGCGTAGACGCCCTCCTCGGCCATGGCGGAGATATAGCTGCGCCGGGGCACACCCAGGATCCCCTGCCAGTGCATGCCCAGGGCGAACAGCATCATTCCCGCGAACCAGAGCCAGACCGAGGCCAGGGCCGCGCCGGCGGCCCGAAGAGGCCTGCCGGTGAGATGGGGCAGCAGCCAGAAGGTCACGCCCATGAAGGTCATGGTTACGGCGGTCCCCACGGTTATGTGGAAATGGCCGGGAATGAAGGCGGTATTGTGAACCACCAGGTTGAGGCTGAAGGTGGCCAGGATGATGCCTCCAGCGCCGCCGAATATGAAGGTAACCATGGCCAGCACCGGGGCGGTGAAACCGGGATTGCGCCAGGGGAGCGCGCCGATCCAGCCCACCCAGCCGGAACCTCCCCGGGCACGGCCGGCGTTTTCCAGGGAAGCGGCCACGGTGAAGGCGGTAATCAGGCTGGGAATGGCCACAAACATGGTCATCACGTTATGCACCATCTTCCAGGCCACCGGAATCGACGGATCCGCGTACTGGTGATGGAAACCCACGGGAATCGAAAACAGCAGAAACAGCAGAAACACCAGCCGCGCCATGGGATCCGACACCAGCTTGCCGCCAGCCTGACCGGGCACCATGGCGTACCAGATGATGTAGGCGGGCAGCAGCCAGAAATAGACAATGGGGTGGCCCGTATACCAGAACAGGGTCCGGAACAGCGCGGGGTCCACGCCCTCGATCCAGCCCAGCGACCAGGGAAGCAGCAAGAACACCACCCCGACCACCAGACCCAGCGAGGCAATGGCCCACATCAGCCAGGTCACCACCGTCATGTAGGTCACAAGGGGCGTGGGCGCGCCGGGGTTAACCCGTTTCCACAGACGCCACATTTCGAAGACCAGCGCCGCGATAATGAGTGTGCCCACCACCACCAGCGCAAGACCAAGATAGAAGGTCCAGTGCCCCTTCATGGGCGGATACAGGGTGTAGAGCACATTGCTGGTGTCCGCCACCATGGCACCACCGGCCAGCACGGTGCCCAGCGCCATGATCCAGAACGCGCCCCATGCAAGGACCATCGGCGGCCTGATGCCCATTTCCCGGGCGGGAAGATACAGCAGGATGCCGCCGATAAAGAAACTGGTGAACACCAGCGCCATCAGGACTCCGTGCAGGGTCAGGCCCTGGTAATAGGAGGCAAGCGGCAGCCAGTCATAGATATCAATGCCGGCGTAATTGAGCGCCTGGGGCGGGCCCAGCAGGAACCCCACAAACAACGCAAGAAGGCCCGCGCCGACAAATGCGAAGGTTACCTTCTTTTCCGAATCACCCCCGAACTGTCGCGCCTGCGGCAGTGCCGAACGGTTTCCCGTGGAATCCATCTCTTTATCCCCTCTACAATCCGTGCAGGTCCTTTCCGCCCGGGCGGAAAGCCTTTCCGGTCAGTGCACTCCGGGCATGAAGGCCCGGCTGGCGGTCAGTCAAGCTCCAGAGCCCCGCGCCGCTCGTTCATGTCCTGCGGGCCGAGCCCCTGATCGCGCAGGCCGGCCAGATCGTCCTCGTCGTAGAACTCGAAGTCTTCCGGCA
>SLJS01000367.1 GCA_007135015.1 Alcanivorax sp.
CGGGAAATATCCAGTTCATCCGCGGTATGCTCAATAAGGTCGGTCTGATTCATGAGGCATGCCTTGAAGAGGTTGTTTTGGTGGAAAAAGCCGCGAGCTACCCGCTATTACGCTTTTTCTACCAATTCAATGCTGCCGTATCGGGATGCGGCTCATCTGTGCGTTTCCGAACAGAGCGGGACGGATCGCCGGTCAGTGAACACCAGAAAGAGCAGGCGTCATCCTTGCGTGGCTTTCCGGTATCCGTTGCAGGGTTTTGCGCCCGGTCGCTCCGGGTGCTCTAATTGCGAAATTGCCAGGCCCGGCATTATGAACGGCACAGATAGCCAGTCGCTCAAGTCAGGGAGGCCCCCAAATCGCGCCTCCCTGCCAGGACGTCAGTAAGCTTTCGCAGTATCCGGCGAGAGGCCCGGAACCAGTAAGCCGTTAAGGCAATCCAGACAACTCACCAGTGCCATGGCGTACTGTAAGCAAAACGGATGGACGGCCACCTGCTGCGTGGCGAACCGGCAAGGAGCGAGGCATGAAGATTGTGGTCCCCATCCCCCACCAGGGTTTTGACCCGACCGAGGCGGCCGTAAGCTGGAAGATCCTGCGCGATGCCGATCACCAGCTGGTCTTCGCCACGCCCGATGGCACGCGCGGCCACGCCGACCCGCTGATGCTCAGCGGCGAGGGGCTGGACCCGTGGGGTTTCATCCCGGGGCTGAAAAAGGTGCGCCTGGTGGGCATGGCACTGCGGGCCCAGGGTGTCGCCCGCCGCTGCTACCATGAGATGGAGCGTGATCCCGCCTTCCTTGCGCCGCTGCGCTACGAGGACCTGCGGGTGGAGGACTTCGATGCCCTGCTGCTGCCCGGCGGCCACGCCAAAACCATGCGCCCCTACCTGGAGAGCGAGCGCCTGCAGGGCTTCGTCGCCGATTTCTTCGATAGCGGCAAGCCCGTCGCCGCCGTCTGCCACGGTGTGTTGCTGGCCGCCCGCAGCATTTCGAAGAAGACCGGCAAGTCGGTGCTGTACGGGCGCAAGACCACCGCGCTCACCTGGCCGCTGGAGAAATCCGCCTGGAGCCTGACGCGCTACTTCGCCCGCTTCTGGGATCCGAACTACTACCGCACCTATATCGAGACCCGCGACCAGCCGGCCGGTTACATGGGCGTGCAGCAGGAAGTGACCCGGGCGCTGGCCCGGCCGGAGGACTTCCTGGATGTGCCCGACGATGCCGAGCATTACTTTGCCCGGACGAGCGGCCTTCTGCGCGATTCCATGGGAAACGACAGGCCGGCCTGGGTCGTGCGCGACGGCAATTACGTTTCAGCGCGGTGGCCCGGGGATGTGCATACCTTTGCCCGAACCTTTGATGAGGTACTGCGCGAGCAGGTGAGTGAGTAGGGCGGCCTGGGGATCTCTTGGCCATTGGCGTTGACCCGCCATGCCACAGCCATTATCGTATTCGCAATTCTACGAACACCGAACAGGTGGTGGATGATGATGGAGGCGAACCTGGATGGGTAGCGATCCCGATGATTCCGCTTCGCGCGCGGAAGCGCCTGAGACGGGCGCCTCCGACGCTGAAGTGGCCGTATTGTGCAAGGCGCTGGCCCACCCGGCGCGGGTGCGCATCGTGCGGCACCTGGCGGGGCATGGCACCTGCTACTTCGGCGATCTGTCACCGGTGGTGTCGCTGTCTCCGTCCACGGTGTCCCAGCATGTGACTGTGCTGAAGGAGGCAGGCCTGATTCTTGGCCAGGCGGACGAGCGACGGGTGTGCTACTGCATCAATCCGGATCGCCTGGGCCTGCTCAAGCGACTCATTCAGGGGCTCTGAGTATTTTTTTGACTCTTGTATTCGTAATTCGGCGAACAACGAAGGAGGCGTGATGCAAAGCGCATTGATCGAATCAGGATCCCGGACAGTGGCCGTGCTCGGTGCCGGCCCGGTGGGGCTGGCCGCCGCCGCCCATCTCCTGGAGCAGGGGCTGGAGCCCCGCGTGTTCGAGGCCGGTGCCGGACCGGGTGGCACCTTCCGGGACGTGGCCCATGTGCGATTGTTCTCACCGTGGCGCTGGAACATTGATGCCGCGGCGCAACGCCTGCTGAAGGCGTGCAACTGGAGCACTCCGGACCCGGATGGGCTTCCCACAGGCGGGGAACTCGTCACTCGGTATCTGGAACCCCTGGCAGCCGTGCCGGCGCTGAGGGGCCGGATCCGTTACCACAGCCCCGTGGTGGCGATTGCACGGGACGGCCTGGACAAGATGAAGACCCCGGAACGGTCTGCCCGGCCCTTTGTTCTTCGGGTGCGCGAGGGCTCCGGGGAAACGCGGGACTACCATGCTTCCGCGGTGATTGACACGACAGGAACCTGGAAACAGCCCAATCCCCTGGGCCCGAACGGTCTGCCGGCGGCGGGCGAAGCACAATTGCAGGGCCGCATCGACTACGGGATGCCGGACGTGCTGGGCCGCGATCGAGACGACTATGCCAATGCCGGTGTGCTGGTGGTGGGCGCCGGGCACTCGGCGGCGGGCACGCTCCTGGCCCTTGTCGAGCTTGCACAGGAGGCCCCGGAGACCCATATCCACTGGGCGGTGCGCGGCGCCACGCCGGAGCGACTGCTTGGCAGCAGCAGCGCGGAGGATGCCTTGCCGGCGCGGGGGGCACTGGGCGAAGTGTTGCGGAGCCAGTTGGCTGCCGGTCGCGTCACGCTGCACACCCACTTTCCCATTGGCGCATTGCAGCAGCGCAACGGCCGCCTCCGTGTGGTGGCTGCCGGTTCCGGGCCGGCCTCGTCCATTGATGGCATTGACCGTATCGTGGCGGCCACCGGGGCCCGTCCGGATCTCGAACTGGTGCGGGAGCTGCGGGTAGAGGCGGACCCGATGCTGGAAAGCGTTCCGGCGCTGGCTGCCCTGGTCGACCCGAACCATCACAGCTGCGGCACCGTCCCGCCTCATGGCCACCGGGAGCTCGCCCATCCGGAACCGGGCTTCTACATTGCCGGCGCCAAGAGCTATGGCCGCGCCCCGACGTTCCTGATGGCCACCGGGTATGAACAGGTCCGTTCGATTGCCGCGGCCCTGTCCGGCGATACACAACGGGCGGACGTGGTGGAACTGGAGTTGCCGGAAACCGGCATCTGTGGTGTGCCGTCCGCGGACCGCGACGGGCGTGGCAGGAAAGACGCCACCGCATGTTGTCCCACCGGCGTCTCCCGGTGAGTGGCAATGGCAGATCCACCTCCATTGCCCGGAAAGGGAAGGGGCCTGCCCTGGCGATCCGTGCTGGTGCTGGCTCCGGCCCAGCTCGTAAGCTGGGGCACCCTGTATTATGGCCTGACCTTTCTTGCCGGGCCCATTCATGAGGACACGGGCTGGTCGCTGACACAGCTGTTCGGGGCCCTTTCCGCAGGCCTGCTGGTGACGGCATTGGTCGCGCGGATGGTTGGGCACCTGATGGCGCGATTCGGGGCTCGCGGCTGCCTGACAGCCGGTTCGATTATCGCCATCGTCGCTTTGATGTTGATTGGTATGAGCCCATCGCTGCCCGTGTTCTGGCTTGGTTGGCTGCTCGCCGGCGTTGCCATGGCCGCGACGCTTTACGAGGGCGCCTTTTCGGCTCTGCGCGAGTTGGCAGGCGATCAGTTCCGCAATGGGGTGGGCGCCCTGGCGATTATCGCCGGGCTGGCCAGCACCCTTGCATGGCCTCTGGCCTCATGGGTGGTCACGGTCAGTGACTGGCGTACGGCCTTTTATGTGTTTGCTGCACTTCATGCGGTTATGGCGCTGCCGGCGTACCTGAGTCTTCCTCGCCGGGGCCCGCATCCCGGAAACACCACGGCGCCGGCAAGCGCCACGGTGTTTCCATCCAGTGAAGCTCCCTCGATTCGGTTGTTGGCATTGCTGGCCGCGGCATTCGCTCTGGCAACGGCGTTGTCCGCCACGGTTTCCACCCAGGTGGCGGTGCTTATGGCGGCGCGGGGAGTCGATGAGCACCTTGTCCTGTGGTCGGCCATGCTGATCGGTCCCATGCAGATTGCTGCGCGTGCCCTGGATCTGGTGCTGCACGGCGCCTGGTCACTGGAGAGGCTGGGCGGCCTGTCGCTGGCGCTGCCACCACTGGGGCTGGGGTTGCTGCTGTTTGCTCCCGCATGGCCGTGGGTGGCACTGCTGTTTGCTGCTCTGTACGGGGCGGGACACGGGCTGGTCACCATTGTCCGGGCAATGATTCCGGCGCACCTGGGAAGGGTGCAAGCTTATGCGCGCATTACCGGCTGGTTGGCGGCGCCCGCGCATCTCGCCCGCGCTCTGGC
>SLJS01000244.1 GCA_007135015.1 Alcanivorax sp.
AGCGGCATGCTCCGGGTCTCGAACAGGGCCTGCATGAACGGCGCATAGGTGAACAGAAGCTGCAGCACCAGCATGACGGCCAGGGCGAACAGCACATGGGGGCTGCCGAAGAGGCCCTTGATGTTCAGCGACGAGGCCACCATGAAGCGGCAGCTGAACAGGTAGAAGGCCTCGCCGATCATCAGGGCGTTGATGGCCGTGGTGCGCGCCACGTCGAGGTGCAGTCCCAGGTGGTAGTGCTGCCAGAGGAACAGGCCGAAGGAGCCGATCACCAGCAGCACCGACACAAAGGCGATGCGCCAGCCCATGAAGGCGTTGAGCAGAGGCTCCTGTGGATTGCGCGGGGGCCGCCGCATCAGATTGGGCTCGGGCTTTTCAAAGGCCAGTGCCAGCGACATGGTCACGGCGGTGATCATGTTGACCCAGAGAATCTGCACCGGGGTGACCGGCAGTGCCAGCCCCAGCAATACCGCCATGAAGATCATGCTGGCCTGGCCGCCGTTGGTGGGCAGGATGTACATGATCGACTTCTTCAGGTTGTCGTAGACGGTACGGCCTTCCTCCACCGCGGCGACAATGGAGGCGAAGTTGTCGTCGGTAAGCACCACTTCCGAGGCTTCCTTGGAGACTTCGGTGCCTTTCTGTCCCATGGCCACGCCCACATCGGCGCGCTTGAGCGCGGGGGCGTCGTTCACGCCGTCGCCGGTCATGGCCACGATCTGTTTTTCCGCCTGCATGGCGGTAACCAGACGCAGCTTGTGCTCGGGAGTCGCCCGGGCAAAGATTTCGGTGTCGAGGACCACCCGGCGCAGCTCCTCGTCGCTCATGGCTTCGATCTCGCTGCCGGTAATGGCCTTGACCTCGTCGCCCAGGCCCAGTTGCTGGCCGATGGCCTTGGCGGTGAGGGCGTGATCGCCGGTGATCATTTTCACCAGGATGCCCGCTTCACGGCATTCGGCCACGGCTTGCGCCGCTTCCTGCCTGGGCGGGTCGGCCAGGCCGGCGATGCCCACCAGGGTAAAGCCGCCTTCCTGGACATCGGCGGTGGCCAGCTTGCGGCGACTCTTCTGGTCACGGCGTTCGGCCAGGGCGAGCAGGCGCATGCCTTCGCCGGCCACCCGGTCCATGTCGTCGTGCCACTGCTGCGGGTCGAACGCGGTGGTGCCGGTACGGGTGCGCACCTGGTCGCACAGCGCAAGCACCTTCTCCGGGGCACCCTTCAGACAGACCAGGTCCTCGCCCGCGGTATCTCGGTGCAGGGTGGCCATGTACTGGTTCACCGATTCGAAAGGCACGGAATCCACGCGCGGCCATTGTTTTTCCAGCTCCGCCCGGTCGAGGCCTGCCTTCATGCCCAGGGTGAGCAGCGCGCCCTCGGTGGGATCACCGGCCACCTGCCAGAGATCGTTCTCGTGCTCGAGCCTGGCGTCGTTGCAGAGCAGGGCACACCGGGCCGGCTCCTGTAGCAGCGGATCGTCCCGGGAGACTTCACCGTCGCCGAGCAGGAAACCGCCCTCGGGCTGGTAGCCGACGCCTTCGATCTGTACAACACCGGCCGAGCAGAGCAGCCGCTGGGCGGTCATTTCGTTGCGGGTCAGGGTGCCGGTCTTGTCCGAGCAGATCACGGTGACCGAGCCCAGCGCTTCCACCACGGGCAGCCGGCGGATGATGGCGTTGCGGCTGGCCATCTTCTGCACGCCCAGCGCCAGGGTGATGGTCATGATGGCGGGAAGCCCTTCGGGAATGGCCGCCACGGCCAGGCCCACGGCGGCCAGGAACATCTCCGCTATCTCCATATCGCGCACCACCAGCCCGAAGACAAAGGTGATGGCGGCGATGGCGATGATGGCGAAGCTCAGCCAGTGCCCGAAGACCGCGAGCTTGCGCAGGAGGGGCGTGGCCAGCTCTTCCACGCCGGCGAGCATGGTGTTGATATGGCCGATCTCGGTATGGGCCCCGGTGCCGGTCACCACGCCCACGCCCTGGCCGTAGGTGACCAGGGTGCTGGAGTAGGCCATGGCGCTGCGGTCGCCCAGGTCGGCATCGGCGGCCACCGCTTCGGTGGATTTCTCCGAGGCCACGGATTCGCCGGTCAGGGCGGCTTCCTCGATCTGCAGATTGCGCACTTCCAGCAGGCGCAGGTCGGCGGGGACCTTGTCGCCGGAATTGAGGTAGACGACATCGCCGGGCACCAGATCGATGGCGGGAATCTCCTGGCGCTTGCCGTCGCGGCACACCTGCGCCTCAACCGACAGCAGATTGCGAATGGCATCCAGTGCCTTCTCCGCCTTGCCTTCCTGCAGAAAGCCGATCAGGGCGTTGATCACCACCACGCCGAGGATCACGAAGGTGTCCAGCCAGTGATCCATCCAGGCAGTGGTGGCCGCCGCCGCCAGCAGCACGTAGATCAACACGTTGTGGAACTGCAGCAGCAGGCGCATCAGCGGGCCGCGCCGGCGGGGCTCCGGGAGCTTGTTGGGGCCGTATTGCTCCAGCCGCTCCTGCGCCTGCTCGGTGCTCAATCCTTCGGAGCTGCTGTTCAGGCCCTGCAGTGTTTCTTCCGGAGTCAGGCTGTGCCAGACAGCGTTTTCTTCTTCTGTGTTGCCGGTACGCTCGCTTTGCGTCATGACATGGGCACCCTGCGGTCAAAAGAATTTCCCCTCACCCCCGGCGGGATGCTTCGGTGCAGCCCGGCGCCTGTCTTCAGGCGCATGGCCCGGCCATGCGTGCACCCGGTCAGGCAGGAGCCAGTAATGAATCAGCAGCCTCGTTCGATTGTATAGGCCCGGCCGGGTTCGGGCCATCCCGCGATATTCAGGCTCTGCGGTGCTGTGCAAAGCGGTGGTGATGCCGTTATCGTTGACTTCACATTGTTGCGGATAGGGTCGGCCTGGCCGTTGATCTGTATCAGATGAGACGCGATAGCAGGCAAGCTTTTGTACCAGGGAGAGCGCTCTACCAGCGAAGGCTCTCTACCAGCCAAAGATGGAGGTGTAAGCATGCGCCAGCCAGGAGTGTTCCTGTTTGCGGTGCTCGCGACGCTTGTTCTGACAGGTTGCGCGCCGGAAACGGAAAAAACCGAGAAAGCCGGAAAAGCCGAGAAAACGGAGAAGGCCGAGAAAAAGGCAGAGACTGCCCACTTTTCCGGCATCTCCACCGAATACGAGGCCGTGCGCCTGGTCCGCCTGAGCGGTGGTCTTTCGCATCCCTGGTCGGTGGCCTTTCTGCCCGACGGGGGCTATCTGATCACCGAGCGCCCGGGTCGCCTGCGCCACTTTGACGGCGAAGATCTCGTGGAGGTCGCCGGCGTGCCCGATGTGCACGTGGAAAATCAGGGCGGGCTGCTGGATGTCGTACTGCATCCGGATTACGAGGACAACGGCTGGCTCTATCTCACCTGGTCGAAGGGCGATGCGGAGGCGACCACCGTGGCGCTGTCCCGGGCGCGCCTTGACCTGGAAGAGCGCACCCTGGTCGACAGAGAGCTGCTGTTCGAGCAGGACCGGCGCTCGGAACCGGGCCGTCATTACGGCTCGCGCCTGGCCTGGAAGGCTGACGGCACACTGTTGATGAGCGTGGGCGACCGTGGCGCGGAGCCGGAGCGTGCCCAGGACCCGGGCGACCATGCGGGTACCCTGTTGCGCCTGACGGAAACCGGTGGCGTGCCGGACGACAATCCCTTTGTCGACGATGATGAAGTGCTCGACGAGATCTATACCTGGGGCCACCGCAATATCCAGGGCCTGGTGATCGATCCGGACAGCGGCGATATCTGGGCCACCGAGCACGGACCGCGCGGCGGTGACGAGCTCAACCTGATCCGTGCGGGCGAGAACTACGGCTGGCCGGAGGTGGGCAAGGGGCGTGACTACCAGACCCAGGAGCCCTTCGGCGAGACGCGCAGCCGTGATGATGTGGTCGACCCCGTTTATGAGATCCTGCCGACCCATGCGCCGTCCGGCCTGGCGCTGGTGACCCGGGACATTTTTCCCGGGTGGGAAGGCGACCTGCTGGCCGGCGGGCTGCGCAGCGAGCGCATCCGGCGGCTGGTGGTGGAAGACCAGGTCGTAGTGCACGACGAGGAGCTGTTTCATGGCAAGGTCGGCCGCATCCGGGATGTACGGCAGGGCCCCGAGGGCCATATCTATGTACTGACCGACAACGGTGACGACGACGGGCTCTGGCGGGTGGAGCCGGAAGGGTAGCAGTGGTGGTCGGCGGTCGGTTTTCGGTGGTCGGTGCTCGGTGAGGGGCGCGTATTCCCGCGGCTGACCGTCGGAAACCGACCGCTTGCAGGTTTGTAGCAAAAG
>SLJS01000077.1 GCA_007135015.1 Alcanivorax sp.
AGAAAATCGGTGACCACGCGGTTGAACCGCCCGGCCTGCTCGATCTGTGTCCAGTGTCCGCAGTGCCCGAACACGTGGAGCTGTGCCCGCGGGATCCACTGCATGAGCGTCAGCGAGGTATCCAGCGGAATGATCCGGTCCTCACGGCCATGCAGGATCAGGGTCTCGTGGTGCAGCGACCGGATCGCCTCTTCCCGGCTGGCCATGGCATCCACCCAGCGTTGGCGGGGTGCGGGGAACATGGCGGCGAAGGATTCCTGGAACCCCGGGCGGATGCTGGCCTGGTAGCGCAACTCCACCAGGTCATCAGTGGCCAGGTCCTGGTTGTAGGCGAACAGCCGAATCAGCTCGCGCATGTTCTCCAGGGACGGTGTGTAGCCCCAGACCGAATCAAGCCCCCTGGTGATGGGGAACGGCACGCCGACGCTGCCCATCAGCACCAGGCGGCGTACCCGCTCCGGGTGACGGATGGCCATGGCCAGCGCCACCGCGCCGCCGAATGAGTTGCCAACCAGATTCACCTGCTTCAGGTCCAGGGCGTCGAGCACGCCGACGGCGTGATCGACCCAGCGTTCCAGGTTGTATTGCGCGTCTTCCGGCCGCTCGCTGTAGCCGAAGCCAAGCATGTCCGGCGCCACCACGCGGAAGGTTTCCGACAGGGCGGGGATCACGCCGCGCCAGTTGGCCCAGGCGTTCACCCCCGGCCCGGAGCCATGGATCAGCATCAGGGGGTCGCCCTGGCCGCGGTCATGCACATTGGTGTGGTAGCCGCCGGCAGAAAGGGTCTTGCCGATTTCCGGATTTTGGTCGCTACCCATGTCAGGGCCCTCGCTAGAGCTTCACGCAAACGTTTGAGAGTTCGCTGTAGAACTCGAGCCCGTGCACGCCGCCCTCGCGGCCGATGCCCGACTGTTTGCTGCCGCCGAAGGCCGTACGCAGATCGCGCAGGAACCAGGAATTCACCCAGATCAGGCCCACCTCCAGCCTTGGCGCAACCCGGTGCGCCCGTCCCAGACTCTCCGTCCAGAAGGTGGCGGCCAGGCCGTAGGGGGTGTCATTGGCCAGGCGGATCGCCTCATCCTCGTCGTCAAACGGCCGCACGTGGCAGCAGGGGCCGAAGATCTCCTCGTTAACCACCACGGAGTCGTCCGGCAGGCCGGTCCAGATGGTGGGCTGAATCCAGGCACCGCTGGCCATCGCGTCGCCCATGTAGGGAACGCCGCCGCCGGTAATCACGGTCGCGCCTTCTTCCTCTGCCTTGCGGTAGTAGCCGAGAACCTTCTCCCGGTGTTGCCTGCTGATCAGCGGGCCGAAGTTGACCTCCGGATCGTCGTACCAGCCCATGCGAAGACCTTCCGCACCCTGGCGAAGCCGCTCGACGAACTCGTCGAAACGCGACCGATGGACATACACGCGCTCGGTGCCGAAGCAGACCTGGCCGCAGTTGGCGAAGGCCGAGCGCAGCGTGCCCTCGATGGCCTTGTCCATGTCGGCATCCTCGAACACGATAGCGGCGTTCTTGCCACCGAGTTCGAAGGAGACGTCTCGAATGCCGTCAGCGCAGGCTTTCATGATGGCCGTGCCGGTGCGGGTTTCCCCGGTGAAGGTGATGGCGTCCACCCCCGGGTGGCGGGTCAGCGCCTCTCCGGCGGAGCCGGGGCCGAACCCGTGGACCACGTTGTACACGCCCTTCGGTATACCGACCTCGTTCATCACCTCGCCCAGCAGGGCGGCCGTGTGCGGGGTTTCTTCCGAAGGCTTGACCACCACGGTGTTGCCGCATGCCAGCGCCGGGCCCACCTTCCAGGTCATCAGCAGCAACGGCAGGTTCCACGGCGAGATCACGCCGATCACGCCCTTGGGTCGACGGATGGCATAGTTCAACGCCCCAGTGCCGTCCGGGGTGTCCATGGCGAAGCTTTCCGTGGGAACGTTCTTCACAAGATCTGCGAAGATCTTGAAGTTGGCGGCGCCGCGAGGGATGTCGATGTGGGATGCCATCGAACGGGGCTTGCCCGTGTCCAGACACTCCGCCTGCAGGAATTCCTCGAAGCGGGCGTTGATGCCATCGGCCACCTTGTGAAGAAGCTCCATGCGCCGTGCCACGGGCATCCGGCCCCATTCGCCCGCCAGGGCCGCGCGGGCGGCAGACACTGCCTGGTCGATTTCCGCTTCGCCGCCCTCGGCCACCCGGGCGATGACCTCGCCGTTGGCGGGATTGATGTCATCGAACCAGCGGCTCTCGAGCGAGCCGACCGGACTGCCATTGATGAAGTGCTTGATGTCTTTCATCGGGCGCTCCTAGCTAACTGATTTAGTCTGTAGATGTACTGGCAAAAAGCACTACTACCGCCGGTCCGCTGAGGCATGCCGTCAAAGCGCTATGGATGGCCGGAATTTCAGAAAGACGGGATTCTGACGCAACTATGAAAGTTCGTGACGAAGAACCAGATCCGCCTCAGGCTGATTCAGGGTCTCCGTTTGTCATGTGGTCCCACATCCTTTCAGCGATACCGCCGCCCCAAGTGGCGCGGCGCTTTGCCGCCTTCTCCGATAGCACCGGGCCGCTAGTGGCTAGCCCGCAACGCATAGCTTCCAATTCAATGCGGGCGGCGTCCTCTAAAAACCAAGTCAGCACGCAGGCCTTCTCGAGACTGTCAGCGCAGACCACAACGCCGTTGCCCGCCATGATGAGCGCCGGTGCATTACCCATGAGGTCCACTGCCTCTTCGGCACGATCGTCGTCCCGGATCAACTGCACATCCGGCCACAAGGGCACTTTCGGCCAGAAGTAAGACCCCATGCCGTGTCGGGGCAAGGGCGAGTGCCCTAAGGCCGACAACGCCATTACGCTGGGAGGCATGCTGCGGCACACACCACTGATCTCAGGACGGCGACTATAGATCTGCTGGTGCAGCCGGACTTCGCCTAGTACGCCTTGGGGCAACGAGCCCTTCACGGGCACCACCGTGCCTGGCGCCCCGGGCGGGATGTGCGGCATGGGCATAGCCGCGCAGATCAGCATGCTATTCTCGTCGAGGCGGACGCTGCAGTGGCCGTAGGCATGAGCCAGACCAGTTCGGCCCAGCGCCCGGGCAGCCCGGCGCACCAGTCGCTGTAGAGTCTGATTCACTGCCCTTGAATCTGTCGTACTCACTTGAATTCCTTGATGTTAGGCCGGGACCCCCACATGCAAAAGCCTATCGGCTCAAAGGGGAACTGGCGCGGGTGGTAGGCCGCCTCATCCTCGATGCTGCGCACTCCGCTGGAGTACTCAAACACCATCCCGTCCGGCCCCTCGAAGTAAAGGAACATGGCACTGGATGTCGGATGCTTCCCAGGTCCGAAAGTGATAGGGATCTCGCACTTCTTCAGGAAATACCAACTGCGCATAATGTCATCAATACATTCCACTTGGTGATTGATATGCTGCACGCCCGGCCCCTGGGACGGGAACAAGGCGATCTTGTGGTGAATCTCGTCAATGCGCAGCAAGGGCGATATGCCGATCCAGTCTGATACCCGCGCGCCCATGATATTGGTCCAAAAGCGTTCGTCGCGGCGTGGATCGGAGGAGCGCAGGCCGATATGGGAGAAGCCCGTGATGCCGGCATCCCGCGAAGGGAAGTAACGCCAGCCGGAGTGAAGCGGCCGCCACACCAGTTCGATACGGTTGCCGGTAGGATCCTGGAACTCCACGAAGGCCATGACGAACCGCGCTTCGCACTCGGCGTCGGTCCCCCAACGCACGGGCCGGCCTGCCTCTTCCAATTCCTCCTTTGCCGCCTCCAGCGCCTCCAAACTGCGAAGCTCGAAGGCCGTAGTGTGATCGTTGGCGTCACCTTCGAAGTAGACTAGGGTGTGATCCCGGTTGTCGGAACGGAAGTAGACTGCGTCACCAATGGTGCGCACCTTCTGCAGGCCAAGTATTTCTGTGCAATAGCGCGCAGCGGAGTCCACGTCCGGAGTGCCCAGGCGCACGTAGCGAATATCATGCAGGTCGATCACCGTTAGCTTCCCCTAGGTCGCCGAAGGTATGAACTTCTCCGCGAACACTCGCGCGGCTGGCACACCAAGCCCGGACAGAGCTTGGCGTGCCGCGTCGATCATGGGTGGCGGGCCGCACAGATAGGCATCGGTGGCCGCCGGGTCGTCCAGCAGGTTGCCTTCCAGAAGATCTGTGACGAAGCCCGTGGGGCCGGTCCAGGTATCGTCGGCGCTAACCACGATGGTTCGCACATCCACCCAGTCTCCCAGAGCGTCGATGCGTTCTAGGCCAAACAATTCATCCGGGTGATTCGTGCCGTAG
>SLJS01000250.1 GCA_007135015.1 Alcanivorax sp.
CGCAGGGGTCGGGCAAAGGTAGCGTCCCTGCTCCGTTTGCCCTCAACCGGCCATCCCTGGCCGGTTGACCCCTGCTCCGGGGAATTCAGGCGGCGGCTCCAAAGGGGCCCGAAAAGCACGCGCCTTACGGCGCTCTTTTTGCGTGGCCTTCGGCCACGCAAGCGGGCATCGGACCGCGAATACCACCGCTCTGGAAGGTTCGCGGTGCAAGCCCCGCTCCCACAAACAGGTCAGGCTCCGACCCGACCCCCCTGCAGTTCGTTCCGCCACAGCCATTGGGCACGGAGGAGACCGTCACCAGCGTCCGCAGGCAACACCGTTCAGAAGGGGCCAAAACGCACCGCCAGGGTCCGGCGAATTGACAGCTAGAGTGTTTACTCTAACAATCGTCCCTGACCTGAACCTCCGTCCGGACAGCATCCGGACGCTCGCCCGGTACGGCCCATGAACCCTGAACAACCACCCGCCAGCATCGACCTCAGCCGCCGCCAGTTCATCCGCCTTGGCCTGGTCGGCGGTGCCGTCATTGCCTCCGGCGCCACCCTGTCCGGCCTGAGCGGCTGCAGCCGCCGGGCCGATCCCGCCGAGGGCTTTCGGCACCTGCGGCCGGCGGACCTGGCCCTGCTGGCGCCGCTGGTCCCGGTGCTGCTCGCCGGGGCCTTCGAGATGAACGACGCCAGTGTCCGCAAGGCCCTGCAGGGCATGGACACCCTGCTCGATTACGGCGCCCCCGGCGCCCGGGCGGATGTATTCGAACTGCTGGATTTCCTGCAGCTCGCTCCGGCCCGCTGGTTCCTGACCGGCAGCTGGCAATCCTTCGAGACCATGGACGAAGCGCAGGCTCGCGAGGCCGTGGCCCACTGGGCCGGACGCGACCGTGGCCTGTCCCGCCTGGCCCTGCGGGCGCTCGCCGCGCCCCTGCAATGGGCCTGGTACATGACCCCCGAGGGTAGCCGCGCGAGCGGTTATCCCGGCCCGCCGCAGCAGGTGTCCGCATGAGCAGACAGGACCTCTCCGGCATGAAGATACGGGGCATTGCCGACCCCTGGAAGGAAGGCATCGCCCGGGGCTGGGACGTGGTGGACGCCGCCACCCTGGAAACCGATCGGACCCTGGAAGCGGACGTGGTGATCATCGGCAGCGGCGCCGGTGGCGGCGTCAGTGCCGAGATTCTCAGCGAGGCGGGCCTGAAGGTGATCATCCTGGAGGCCGCCCGCCTGAAGAGCACGCACGAATTCGACATGAACGAGGGCAACGCCTACCGGGACCTCTACCAGGAAGGCGCCACGCGCATGTCCAAGGACGCGGCCATCTCCATTCTCCAGGGCCGGGCCGTGGGCGGCACCACCGTGGTCAACTGGACTTCCAGCTTCCGCACCCCGGCGCAGACCCTGAATCACTGGCGCGAAGCCTTCGCGACCGAAGGTCTCACTCCGGAGGAGATGGCGCCCTGGTTCGACCGGATGGAAAAGCGGCTGAACGTGAGCAAATGGATCATTCCGCCCAATGCCAACAACCAGGTTCTCAAGCGCGCCTGCGACCAGCTTGGCTGGCAGTGGGATACCATCCCGCGCAACGTGGACGGCTGCTGGGATCTTGGCTACTGCGGCACCGGCTGCCCCACCAATGCCAAGAAATCCATGCTGGTGACCACCCTGCCCGTGGCCATGGAAAACAATGCCACCCTGGTACACAGCGCAGCCGCCGAGACACTGGAAATCCGCGGCGATCGGGTGCGTTCGGTGCGCTGCATCGCATTCGGTACCGACGGCCGCCCCACAGGACGGACACTCACGCTGAAAGCACCCACCATCATCGCCGCCGGCGGCGGCATCAATACACCGGGGCTGCTGCTTCGTTCGAAAGTACCGGATCCCCACGAACGCGTGGGCAAGCGCACCACACTGCATGTAACCAGTACCGCCTTCGGCGATTACGACGACGAGATCGCCCCCTACTATGGCGCGCCCCAGTCGGTCTATTCCGATGAATTCACCTGGCGTGACGGCGTGACCGGCAAGGCGGGCTACAAGCTGGAAGTCATGCCCGGACATCCCGGTGTCACGGCCATCCTGCTTGACGCTCCCGGCCCGCACCACACCGAACAGATGCGCCGCCTGCCCAACCTGTCGCTGATGATCGCCATGCTTCGCGACGGCTTTCACGAACAGAGCGAAGGCGGCAATGTGGTTCTGCGCGATGACGGCACCGCCGTGCTCGACTACCCGCTGACCGACTATCTGCTGGAAGGCGTGCGCCACAGCCTGTACAGCCAGATGGAAGCGCACTTCGCCGCCGGCGCCGCCCGGGTCCGCGCCCGCCATCAGGACGCCCAGTGGCACCGCGACTGGACCTCGGCACGCCGGGAACTGGAAACGCTGCGCTACGCCACACACTTTGTCCCACTGGGCTCGGCCCATGTCATGGGCGGCTGCTCCATGGGCGAGGACGAACGCCTGTGCGTGACCCACAGTAACGGCCGCTATCACCACCTGGACAATCTCTATGTGTTCGACGGCTCGCTTTTCCCCACTAGCCTGGGCGTAAACCCACAGCTATCGATCTACGGACTGGTGGCCAGAAACGCCAGCCGGCTGGCGGAGAAACTGAAGGGATAGGCGCGCCTTCGGCGCGCAGTCTTCGGTGGCCGGTCGCCGGTGGTCAGAAGGAATGGTTCCCGATCGAGACGCTGTCGCAAACGGGCCGGCTAACAGTATCGGCAAGCCCACTGCCTTGCAGCGGAACGAAAAGAACCGTGGCGGTCAACTAAAGGGGGAAGCGGGCGGCAGGCGGTGGTCACTGTGGCGCAAGCGGCTTTGGGACGAACCAGACTGCCAGGCATCGCCCAAACCGGCCGCCGATCACTGACCGCCGACTACCCGCCCCGAAGGGGCGTTGCCCGCGGCTGAAGGGGCCGAAGGCCCCTTCAAACATTACGTTACATCCGCTCTTCCAGCCGTTCACGCAGATCGTCATCGTAGGGCAGCATCTGGGCGATGCGGTTGTAAGTGCCCACGTCGAGACCCTTGTCTTCAACCACTTCGACCATTTCCTGCTGCATGGACATCTGGATATCGGCCATGGCGTCCGGGTCCCCGGCGTCACCGGCCTGGTCCATGTAGTCCTCACGGATTTGCTCGACTTCCTGATGGGCCTCGGCAAACTTGTCCAGCTCTTCGCTGCTGACGTCCGCGGCCTCGCCACCCGGGGCGCCGGGAGGTTGCTGCTGGGGCGCCCCCTGCTGACCACCGCGCGGATCCTGTTGCGGCGCACCCCGGGGATCCTGCTGTTGCTGCTGCTGGCCCGGATCCTGGTACTGTTGCTGCTGCGGAGGCTGCCCGGTGTCGGCGGCCATCACGGAACCGGCGAAACCGGCGGCAGCCACGGCAATCGTGAGTTGCTTGAGACGCGTAGTCATGAAAATTCTCCTGTTCGGCAATTCCGAAATGTTCTGTATCAAGGCCACCTGAATTGTGTGTATTCGTGAACGGCGGCCCTGACTAGTGCGACAGCAAAACCGCGCGAGGTTCCCGATCCGCCAAAACGGGGCTTGATATGACCAGCCAGCGGAACAAAAAAGCAACGAACCCCGGGTCCAGGCGACTCAGGGGGGCGAGCCGTACCGGTGCATCTCCCTGCGTCGCAGCAGCAAGCCATAGAGCCAGGCCGCAACAAGCGCCACCAGCCACCCCGTGACCAGCGCAATACGCAGCAGCCGGTCACAGGCTCGGGTATCGGGCACCTCACGCATCAGACCATAGCGCTGCGCGGCCATGTCGCGGATCAGCACATGGTAATGCCGGCCATCATCCACGACCCGGTAAAACCCCGGCTCACGATCACGAATGGAATCCGGAAAGAAACCCGGGCTGGTCCCCGAGCCCTGATAGAGCCGCAATCCGTCCTCAAACTCCGGAATCCGCCCCTTTGCCAAACCATCGGTGACTGCGCTTTCCAGATGCTGCTCCAGTTCCGTCACCGCGAGACGGGTTTCGGCCACGCGCAGGGTGACCAGCGTCACCAGAATCATCAGTGCTCCCATGGCCAGCGTAAGCGGCACCGGACCGGGGGCGGCGGGGCTTGTGAATAGTCGGAATCGCGGCATCAGGCAACAACCGTGGCGTTTTCGCCAAGTGTACTGGGCGCCCCTTC
This sequence comes from Alcanivorax sp., assembly GCA_007135015.1. Classification (GTDB taxonomy): domain Bacteria; phylum Pseudomonadota; class Gammaproteobacteria; order Pseudomonadales; family Alcanivoracaceae; genus SLJS01. Next base: position 4,153 of record SLJS01000250.1, read on the forward strand.
GGGGCGCAGCTTCGGGCTACGAGCTGCGAGCGTTGCGCGGCCTGCGGCCGCGCCCCCACCCCGACCCATCCAGGGCCTCGCAGAGCTCGGCCCGCTCCGGCGGCGGTCCGTCCATTGGGACGGACCTTGTTTCCGCCTCCGCCCCCC
>SLJS01000319.1 GCA_007135015.1 Alcanivorax sp.
AGGTCAGTCACCGCCTTTTGCAGACCGCAATCGAGTCACTGACCTGCATGACCCATCGTGGCGGCATCAACGCCGACGGCAAGACCGGCGATGGCTGCGGGCTGCTGCTCAAGACCCCGGAACAGTTCTTCCGCAAGATGGCCGGGGAGCTCGGGGTAGAGCTGCCCGGCGCCTGGGGGATCGGCATGGTGTTCCTCCATCCGGACCCGGAGCAGGCGCGCTCGCAGCAGGCCGTCATCGATGAGGAGCTCGGGCGCCAGCAGGTGGACGTGCTGGCCTGGCGTGAAGTGCCCACCGATCCGGAGTGCCTGGGGCCGATCGCCCGGGAAAGCCTGCCGGCCTTTGCCCAGGTCATTGTCGGCGCCGAGGGGATCAGCGATGAGGAACTCAACCGGCGTCTGTTCTTTGCACGTCGTCATGTGGAAAAGCGCGTTGCCGAAGACGGCTTCTTTTATATCTGCTCGCTTTCCACCTCGGTCGTCTCCTACAAGGGACTGATGATGCCCGTGGACCTGCCCCGGTTCTATCCGGACCTGGGCGACGCGGCCATGGAAACTTCCATTGTCGTGTTCCACCAGCGCTTTTCCACCAACACCATGCCGCGCTGGCCGCTGGCCCAGCCGTTCCGTTACCTGGCGCATAACGGCGAGATCAATACCATCCAGGGCAACCGCAACTGGTCGGTGGCGCGCACCAGCAAGTTCGATTCCGAGAAGCTCAGTGGTCTGGAAGAGATTGCCCCACTGGTCAATCGTGACGGTTCTGACTCGTCGGCGATGGACAACATGCTGGAAGTGCTGCTTACCGGCGGCATGGACCTGTTCCGTGCCGTGCGCATGATGGTGCCGCCGGCCTGGCAGAACGTGGATACCATGGACACGGATCTGCGCGCCTTCTACGAATACAACTCCATGCACATGGAGCCCTGGGACGGCCCCGCGGGGCTGGTGATGACCGAGGGCCGTTACGCAGTGTGCATGCTCGACCGCAACGGCCTGCGCCCGGCCCGTTGGGTGATCACTCGCGATGGCTTCATAACCCTTTCCTCCGAAGTCGGGGTCTATTCCTACAAGCCGGAGGATGTGGTGGCCAAGGGCCGTGTCGGCCCGGGGCAGATTCTCGCCGTGGATACCGAAACCGGCGAGCTCCTGCATACCGCCGACGTGGACAACCAGCTCAAGGTCCGCCAGCCCTACCGGCAGTGGCTCAAGGAGCACGCGCTTCGCATCGAGGCGGATTACGAGACCGAGGTGGAGCGTCTCGACGAAATCGCCCCGTCGGAACTGCTCAGCTATCAGAAGCTCTTTCAGGTTACCTTCGAGGAACGTGATCAGGTAGTCCGGCCGCTGGCGGAAAACGGCCAGGAAGCGGTGGGCTCCATGGGTGATGATACGCCCATGGCGGTGCTTTCGAAGCGCCAGCGCCCGATCTATGATTATTTCCGCCAGCAGTTTGCCCAGGTCACCAATCCGGCCATTGATCCGCTGCGCGAGGCGGTGGTCATGTCCCTCGAGACCTGCGTCGGTGTCGAGCGGAATATTTTCGAGGAAGGCGCCGACCATGCCGACCGGGCGATTCTTTCCTCGCCCGTGCTGTCGCATTCCAAGTTTGCCAACCTCCTGCGGCTTGAGCGCCCTGGCTATGACTGTGAGCGCATATCGCTGCATTATGATCCGGAGGTCGGGCTGGAGAAGGCGATCAGGCAGGTCTGTGAACACGCCGAGCAGGCGGTTCGCGAGGGCAAGGTCATTCTTGTTCTCTCCGACTACGGCATCGCGGCGGAGACCTACACCATTCATGCGCTGATGGCCACGGGTGCGGTACACCATCACCTGACGGCAGTGGGGCTTCGTTGTGACGCCAACATCGTCGTGGAAACCGCCACCGCGCGCGACCCGCACCACTTCGCCGTACTTTTCGGTTTCGGCGCCACCGCGGTCTATCCCTATCTCGCCTATGACGTGATCGGCGATATGGTACGCACCGGCGAACTCATCGGTGACTCCCTGGAGCTGCAGAAGAACTTCCGCAAGGGCATCAACAAGGGCCTGATGAAGATCCTGTCCAAGATGGGCATCTCTACCATTGCTTCCTACCGCGGCGCACAGCTTTTCGAGGCCGTGGGCGTGGCCCGCGATGTGGTGGATCTGTGCTTCAGTGGCGTGCAGAGCCGAATCGAAGGCGCTTCCTTCGACGACTTCGAAGACGATTTTCGGATCCTGCGCCGGGACGCCTTCAAACAGCGCAAGCCCATCGATACTGGCGGCGTGCTCAAGTTCATGTACGGCAAGGAGTATCACGCCTTCAACCCGGACGTGATCCACGCGCTCCATGACGCCGTGCACAACGGCGACTACGACGCGTACAAGTCCTACTCGGCGCTGGTCAACGACCGCCCCGTGGCAACCCTGCGGGACCTGCTTGCGTTGCGCGATGATATCAGTCCGATCTCCGTCGATGAGGTGGAACCGATCGAGAAGATCCTGCCGCGCTTTGATTCGGCGGGCATGTCCCTGGGCGCACTGTCGCCCGAGGCACATGAGGCCATCGCCACGGCCATGAACCGCATGGGCGGGCGTTCGAACTCCGGCGAAGGTGGCGAGGACCCTGCGCGCTTCGGCACCGAGCGCGTATCCAAGATCAAGCAGATCGCTTCCGGGCGCTTTGGCGTGACGCCTCATTACCTGGTCAATGCCGAAGTCCTGCAGATCAAGGTGGCGCAGGGAGCAAAGCCCGGTGAAGGCGGCCAGTTGCCCGGCGGCAAGGTCAACGAGCTGATTGCCCGGCTGCGTTACTCGGTGCCCGGGGTCACCCTGATTTCCCCACCGCCGCATCACGATATCTATTCCATCGAGGATCTGGCGCAGCTGATCTTCGATCTCAAGCAGGTCAATCCGGATGCCCTGGTATCCGTCAAGCTGGTTTCCGAGCCCGGCGTGGGCACGGTGGCAGCCGGCGTGGCCAAGGCCTACGCGGATCTGATCACCATTTCAGGCTATGATGGCGGCACCGCGGCCAGCCCGCTGACCTCCATCCGCTACGCCGGCTCCCCCTGGGAGCTGGGTCTTTCGGAGACGCACCAGACCCTGCGCGCCAATGATCTGCGTGACAAGATCCGTGTGCAGACCGACGGCGGACTCAAGACCGGCCTGGACGTGATCAAGGCCGCGATCCTGGGTGCCGAATCCTTCGGCTTCGGCACCATTCCCATGGTGGTGCTCGGCTGCAAGTACCTGCGCATCTGCCACCTCAACAACTGCGCGACCGGCGTGGCGACGCAGAATGAAACGCTGCGCAAGGAGCATTTCATCGGCATGCCGGAGATGCTGGAGCATTACTTCCGGTTTGTTGCCACCGAAGTGCGCGAGCTGCTGGCGCAGCTGGGTGTGAAAAGTCTCGAGGAGCTCATTGGCCGCACCGATCTCTTCGAAGTACTGGAAGGCGAGACCGAGAAACAGAAAAAGCTGGATCTGACACCGATCCTGCGCAGCGACCATGTGCCCGAGGACAAGCCCCAGCATTGCCAGGTCCGCCGGAACGCGCCTTTCGACAAGGGCGAGCTGGCCGAAAGAATGGTCAGCGAGCTGCTTCCGGCCATCGAGAACAAGTCGGGTGGTTCGTTCCATTTTCCCATCAGCAACTGCGACCGCTCCATCGGCGCGCGCCTGTCCGGCGAGATCGCTTCCCGGCACGGCAACGAGGAGATGGAGAAGGCCCCGATCCGCATCCGGCTCACCGGCACCGCCGGTCAGAGTTTCGGTGTATTCAACGCCGGGGGGCTGCACATGTACCTGGAAGGTGATGCCAACGACTATGTCGGCAAGGGCATGGCCGGAGGCAAGCTGGTGGTTACCCCGCCGAAGGGTAGCCCGTTCCGCAGTCAGGAAACGGCCATTGTGGGCAATACCTGTCTGTACGGCGCCACCGGTGGTCGCCTTTATGCGGCCGGCACCGCCGGCGAGCGCTTTGGCGTGCGCAACTCCGGCGCCCATGCCGTGGTGGAAGGCGCGGGCGATCATTGCTGCGAGTACATGACAGGCGGCTGCATTACAGTGCTTGGAACCACCGGATACAACTTCGGTGCCGGCATGACGGGAGGCTTTGCCTATGTGCTGGATCAGGAAAACAATTTCTTTGACCGTATCAATCCGGAACTGATTGAGCTGCACCGGATCAGCAGTGAGTCCACCGAAGCGCATCGCAGTCACCTGCGAGGAGTGATCCGCACCCATGTACAGGAGACCGGAAGCGAATG
>SLJS01000236.1 GCA_007135015.1 Alcanivorax sp.
GATTGCTGCGGATCTCCCGATGGGGCCGCCAGCGGATCGGCAGGTTGTCGGTGTGGCCGACTACTTCAAGACGGAGGTCTTCTGCATCCCGCAGGTGAGCAACACCTTTCTCGATTTCGTCCCAGCCCTCGGGGCCCGGGACGGTGGACATGGATTCGAACCGCGGGCGCAGTGTGATCTGCTGCTCGCCGAGCACGCGTGCGTTAAGATGCAGCAGCGCACGGGATTCCACGGCGTAACTTCCGGCGCTGTCCGCTTCGGCCCGCCGGCCCCGTGAAGTGCGGCCCTCGCTTCGCGCGCGGATGGGCTGTTCCGTTCCTTCAGCGACGGCCAGGTCGGGCGCAAGCCGGACCTCCAGGCGATGGCGCCAGTACTGTCCGTCGGGCTCCAGGTCGAAGTGAAGTGTGCGTCCATCTTCGCCGACTTCGGGGTCCCCGATGGGCTCTCCATCAAGACGCGCGGTGCCCGGAACATAGCTGAGCTCACCGGGCAGAATCAGTTCACTGTGCACGGCTTCGAACTCGGTCTCGCCGTTGGCGAGTTCCAGCACGACTCGTGCATGGTTTTCCTCCACGCTGGTGGACAGCTGCTGTTCGATGCGTCCGGTGACTTCGGGTTTCTCTTCCAGATACCAGTCCTCGCGCCACAGGGTGCCGCCCTGGACATTGATAAAGCGTGAGCGGATGTTGCCCGCCGAACGGGTGTTGTCCTCACAGCGCCGCAGGCGGTAGCGCGGGCCCAGGGTTTCGGTGTCGACCTGGAGCACATTGGTGCCCGGGCGCACGCCCTCGATATGCCACCGGCCCTGTTCGTCGGTGAGCACGCTGGTGCCGTCGGAGAGATAAAGCCGCACACCTTCGTGGCCCGGCCCGTCACGTTCACCACATTCGCCAATGATAATCCGCCCCATCAGGAAGGCGCGGTCATCAAAGAAGGCCCGCTCGACATGTACCCGTGCTCGATCCTCGTTGGAGTTGCCCGAGCCCGCGCGAACCAGGGCACGGTTGATTGCTTCGCCTGCCCGGGCCGCGACGGTGACTTCGGTGACGTAGGAGATCTGAAGGGTCTCGCCGGGGCCAATGGCATCGAGCTCCAGTTCCATGGTGCGGCCGTTGCCTCCGATCTTCGGGTCCGGACCGGCTTCGCCGTTGATCCGCAGCGAACCCGACTGGTAACGAAAACCCGGTGGCAGCCGGTCTTCCAGTACCGCGTCATTGACGGTGTCGGTGGTCTCGTTCTGCAGCCGCAGCCGGTACTGGAGGAAGTCGCCGTACATCACCGACGAGCGACCCGCCTGCTTGGACAGGAAGAGCCCTTCGCCGATGGGCACTGGCTGCTGACCCATGTTGGCGACCTTGCGTGCGTTGAGCTGCGTCAGCTCCGCCCCATCTACAAGCGCCGGCGGGTTCCCGGCGTCGCGGTCATCCATCTCGCCGTAGTCGTCATAAAGGAGGGTCAGTTCCGACGAGGCCAGCGCTAACGGATCACCGTCGGGGAGGTAGCCAATAAAGATTTCGCTGCCGGGGGCGGTTTCCGTCAGGGCAAAGATGACCGTTTCGATGCTCCCCGACGAAGCCTCCACCTGCAGGGAAACGGCCATGAAACGACGACCATCCGCCCGGGTGCCGAATGCCGACGGATCCAGCAGCGGCTTTTCGATCCGCACGAACACCGTTTCACCGCCGTCAAATGTGCTTGCCGGCGCCAGCGGCAGGGGAGAGGTGATATCGAGTTCCTGGCCATCCATGGTGGATGGCAGCGCAAGCTGGTCGGTGGTCTGTGGTGTGGACCCGGAGAGGCTGTCCACATCGGCAAGGTAGCCGCGATGTACCGGATAACTGTCGGCGGCCGCCGGGTCGTAACGGTAGAAACCCAGCCTTTCAAAACGAGTCGCCGTGATGGTCGAAGTCAGGGGTGCAGTAGCGCCGTCGCGGCTCAGCTCTGAGGTGGACTCCATCAGGTAGGCGCCGCGTGCATCGAAGGCAAACAGCAGCGCGAAGATTACCAGAAACCAGGCAAGGGGCGTCCGCCGCGGCCGCGATTGCGGCTGCGCTGTCGGGCATCCGTATTCCGGTCCGTGCGTTCGTCCCGTCATGCGGGCGAAAGCTCGGCTCGGACGGTGCAACAGGGCGTCCCCGGCCGTGGGCATGGCGCTCGGCTCAGTCCACGGTCACGCGGTAGAGCACTTCGGCGGCCTCGCTGTCGACCAGCACGCCGTCCGCCTCGCCCGGGCTGTTCACTTCCAGCCCCGGATCCGCGAGCGGAAAACCGTCGCCGATTCCCGTATCCGCAACCGGATCACCATTGAGCGTCGTGCTGTCCGCCTGGTAGACGGTATATTGCGCCACCGTGTCCGTCAGGACCGCGCCGGTTACCGTTTCGCCTTCGGTAGCTTCCATGCGGATGCGGTATTCCAGTTCATCACCGCTCTGCGCGGTCACACCACTGGTGGCAAAGGCTCCGCCTTCGGTGACATTGCGAACCTCTCTCGTCATGGTAGCGTCGCCAGAGAGCACCGTGACCTCGGCATCGAGCCCGTCCGTGAAGGCTACCTGTGCGCCGTTGGTATCCAGGGCGGTGGTGGTCCCGCTGACCTCCAGTATATGCAGCCCGTCCTGCCCGGCGGTCTCCGGCGTGCCGGCGTCAAGGGTCACCTGGATGGTCAGACGTTCGCCAAGCTGGGTGCCTGCGGGTACGGTTCCGGCGCCTATGGCAGTGGCTCCGTCCACCGGTGCCAGTTCCAGGGAGGTGGGATCTTCGGCCGTCGTGGTGGAGCCGGTGGTGCTGGCCGGTGTACCCGGATTCACCGCCGTGATCTCGTAGACCTGACTGGTGCCGCCCACTTCCATGACGATCAGGTCGCCCGGGTCGAGGTCGTTCTCGGAGCCGGCGGGAATGAAGATGGTTTCCGCCTCCGATTCCGCCGAGGTGATCGACGCGCCCAGGGTCACCGGTGTCGGACTGACCGTAAGGTTGTCCGGCGCACTGACGTCCTGGTCGTCCGAGGCGATCACCAGGTTATAGGTGTCGACCCCGTTGCTGGTACTGACCAGGGTGTAGTTCACCTCCACGGCCTCCCCGGCGAAGACGTCATCCACCGGATCCACGGTGAATACCGGAGCCGAAGCGATGGTCTCCACCAGCACATTGACCGAGGCGGTTACCTCTCCTCCGTCAAAGCTCAGTGTTGCCGCGCTGTGGATGGTCGCGCCTCCGGCCGTGGAAGCCAGGGCCGTCACCGGCATCAACCCGCCAAGCAGAAGCACACCTGCTGACAGCAATCTCATTGTTTTCATGACCTGCCTCCTGCGGGGCAGGGAACCGGCTCATGCCGGCCCCCGTTTCACCCGCGGTCATCCCTAGTCGATGGTTACCTGGAAGGCAGCCACGCTGGAGCGCTCCGCCGTCAGGGAACCGCCCGTGCCGTCACCGGCTGTGTTGGCGTCATCGCCCGCGTAAAAGACGATGTCCTCCCCGGCGATATGGCCCGGATCGTTGGCGCCGTCATCCGTGTCGGTCACAGCAGTAAACGTTGCCGTGGAGAGGTCGTCGGTCGAAGCGATAATCTGCAATGAACCGGCTTCATAGGTGGTGAACTGCGGAACCGAATCCTCAATCACGATGTTGGTGACTTCCGAGGAATCTTGCGGGTTGGACACCACAATGAGGTACTCCATGATGTCGCCGGGATCACCGGATACGCCCTGGGAGTAATAGGTATTGCCGTCCACGGTTACATCATCGCCACCGCCAGCGGTGCCACTGGTTACGTTGCGCACCAGCTTGCTGACCTCCAGCTGCGAAACGCGCACGACAACGTCAACGCCCACGGCGTCCGTCGAAGCGGTTGCATCGGTCTGCGAAGCAAAACTGACGGTGACTTCGTGGATGCCCGAATTGAATCCGTCGGAGACCGTGTTGGTCGTCAGCGTTACGGTCACTTCGACCTGCTCGCCCACTACGGTGCCGGCCGGCTGGGCCGCTGCCAGGTTATCCACGAGCGTAATGCTCACCTGGTTACTGATATCGCTGCCGGTGTCATCGATATTGGCGATCTCGTGAAGCTCTCCGCCAATAACGACCATGTCACCTACCTGGAGACCGTTCACCTCGCTGTTTCCGGCCGTGCCGGTAGCCCCGTCAAAGGGAACCACAAGCTGGTTCTGGCCGGAGGCGGCTTCCTCGATCAGAGTGGTGGCACCGAGGCTGAAGACCGCCGGAGGCGTGATGGTCGGATCACCGTCC
>SLJS01000152.1 GCA_007135015.1 Alcanivorax sp.
CAGCACCCGATGGTTAGAATAGCCGACTATTGTCGCTGCCACGCCGGCCCACACAATATGAGATTAAAACAACAACTGTTTCTGACACTGCTGTGTGCCCTGCCCGTGACCCTGCCCGCCCAGGATGAACTGGAGCCGCCCGATGTGGATTTCTTCGCGGCGATTCAGGGCACGCACACAGACTATCGTAACCTGGGTGCCGAACACGCTACGGGCGCACGAATCACACTCGGCACCTGGATGAACGAAATCCATCGGGGCGACTTCCAGTTTGCGCTGGAAGGCTCATTCAACTGGATGGGTGAATCGGACCGAGATCGCCGGTTTACGGAGACAGCACCCCAGGAGGAGTTCCTCGACAGGGATGTGAAAGAGAACACAAGCATCGAAACCAACGGTCTTTCCCTGGGCGCACGCATGCTTCACGAAGACACCGCATTCCTGCGCGCGGGGGTACTGTTCTACACGATGCAGGAAACCATCCGACAGAATCGCGTTTTCAACCCCCAGGACCCTACCGAAGAGCCCACCAGTGATTCCCAGCGCGATTCCAGCCGAATCACCGGTACCGCACCCTACATTGGTGCCGGCTTTCAGATGCCCCTTGGCGGGACCAGCCTGAACCTGATCATGGACTACAGTGCCTACTGGCTGGAATCCGAACGGGTTGAAGGATTCAGTGTCGGACTCAGCTACCGGATACAATAGCACTCCCCGGGCATGGCACATGCTCGCAATTGCTGCCTGCTCTTACTCGCCGAACTGCTCACGCCGATAAGCCGAAGGGGTCTTCCCCGTCCATTTCTTGAATGCCCGATGAAAGGAACTCGCTTCGCTGAACCCCATCAGCAGCGCGATCTCATCAATGGACAGCTCCGGCTTGGAAAGGTAGTGGATGGAGGCATCCTTTCGAATCGAGTCCTTGATCTCCTGATAGCTGGTATTGCCTTCCTTGAGCCTTCTTCGAAGCGTCTGCGGAGTCATGTTCAGCTTCTCGCAGATTTCCGAGAAATCCGGAAAATTGTTTCCGTAATCACGAGAGATGATCGCGCGAATCTGGGCGGGAAGCCCCACATTATGAATATTCCCGTCAATCAGTTGCGCAAGCGAATCCTTGAGAAATCGTGAAAGGGAAAGCTCGTTCTGCACCAGCGGAAGGTCCAGATATTCGGCATCAAAGACCACACAGCTGGTCTGCGCCTCGAAATCCACCGGGCAGGTAAACAGGGTCCGGTAGTCATCCGCCTCTTCACTGCGGGGGAAATCCAGTTGCACGCGCCTTGGCTCAATCGCCTTACCCACCAGCCAGCCCATGAAACGAAGCGAAAGCAGCAATACGGATTCGACAATCACCTCGCGAAAGTCCAGATGCGGGCTGGCATCGACCTCCAGCCAGGCAATGTCGCCGTCGCGCTCCAGCGCACAGCGAAAACGCAGGTCAAAAAGCTCGTAAAAGCGTATGCCGCGCAGGACAGCCTTTTCCAGGTTGGCGCAGTTGATCACCGCATGGGCCATCATGCTGAAGGTGCCGGGCTTGGACTTGCGGCCCTGGCCAAAGCCAAGAAACTCGTCCTCGGTCTGTTTCATGACCTCCAGCATCAGCTGGACAAATGTGTCCCGCTCGATCCGGGCGTCCGTATCCTCGAGCAGATCCCGGGAGATCCCCACCGCCTCGAGCAGCCTGGGAATATCCGCGCCGGAGCGGGCCGCCCCCTGCAGCACCCGGATCACATGACTGACGGCAATGGTCTGGCGATTGAACATAGACTGCCCCGGTTACGCGGCACCTTCCTTCGGCTCACTGCCGGCACCAACAGGCTCCGGCGAGAAAACCCCTTCTGGAACAATGATCTGTGGCATATTCGCAGGGGAAAACATCCCGCCCCGATCGCGCCCGGCCCCAATGATAAATAATGTCAGACAGATTGGCACATTGCGTCATTGAGCGCCGCAAGGAGCACTTACAGTATTGGAGCCGTCTGCGAGCGGACCCGCCCGGATACCGCGTTCCCGGTGGCGAGGGCCCATGATATCCACAGCGCGCCGGCGCGCAACCATTCCGGGCAGCCTCTGTCCGAGCCGCACGCCTGTACGGAGAGGGAGATGCCTGAACTGAGATTCGACAACCGCGTGGTCATTGTAACCGGCGCCGGGAACGGGCTGGGGCGCAGTCACGCACTGCAGTTCGCTGACCGCGGCGCCCGCGTGGTCGTCAATGATACCGGCGGCTCCGGCGCCGGCGAAGGCGGCGACCGGGCCACGGCGGACCGCGTCGTCGATGAGATCGTTGCCGCCGGGGGCGAGGCGGTGGCCAGTCACGATTCGGTCACCGAGGGCGACCGGATCGTGCAATGCGCACTGGACAACTTCGGGCAAGTGGATGTCCTGATCAACAACGCGGGCATTCTGCGGGACAGATCCTTTCACAAGATGACCGAGGAAGACTGGGACCAGGTCTATAACGTCCACGTGAAGGGCGCCTTCCGGGTCACCCATGCGGCCTGGCCGCACCTGCGCGAACAGCAGTACGGACGGGTGGTCTTTACCGCCTCGGCCGCGGGCATCTATGGCAACTTCGGGCAGGCCAACTACGCCATGGCCAAACTGGGCCTTCACGGACTCGCGCAGACCCTGGCCCTGGAAGGCGCCGGGCGGAACATTCTGGTCAACACCATCGCTCCGATTGCCGCCAGTCGCCTGACGGCCACCATCATGCCGGCCGACATGCTCGAGCAGCTGCAGCCCGGCTTCGTGTCACCCCTGGTGCTCAAGCTGTGCCATGAGAACCACGAGGGCTCCGGGGGGCTCTATGAAGCGGGTGCGGGCTGGATCGGGGCGCTGCGCTGGGAGCGCAGCCGGGGGCACGGTTTCCCGGTCGAGGAAGCGCCCACGGCGGAGGCGATTGCGGCAGAATGGGACCAGATCACGAATTTTGACAATGCGGACCACCCGGCAAGCGGGCAGGAAGCGATAACCGCGATCATGGCCAATCTGCAGAACAGAGGGGGCTCCCGGGGAGCCTGAGCGCAACCGCCCCGGCAATGCTGCAGCGGGAACTCCGGACCAGCGCTTTTTTCCTGGTCTCCGGCATGGCAATATCGCGCTGTACACACCGGGGAAGCCAATTGGCGATGAACGTACTGATTGTCGAGGACAACAAGCCCGTGGGCCTGGTGCTGGCAAGAGTGGTCCGGGAACTTGGCCTGGGCCCGATCATGGCTCCGGACGGCGAGAGCGCCCTGCGCATGTATCAGCAGCGGGACGTGGATCTGGCCATTATTGATGTCCAGCTCCCCGGCCGGGACGGTTTCTCGGTAGTACGCGAGATTCGCAGGGACGCCGGTGACGGGCTCCCTGTGATCCTGATCTCGGCGAATGAGGACACTGCACCAGAGCAGCGGGCCCGGGAAGCCGGTGCCAACGAATTCCTCGCCAAGCCCGTGCGTCCCGGCCGGCTTGCCGAGTTGCTCCGTCAGTACCTCTCGCTGCCGGTACCCGAGCAGGACACGCCCTGACATTTCCTTGTCGTGAACCCTGGCAGACTCAGACTTTTCAGACCGGCGAGGCCTTGAAGTGACCGACTCCGCAGCACTGTACGAAAAACTGATCGAATCCCTGGGCGAGGACCCACAGCGGGCCGGCCTCCGGGAAACCCCGAGACGGGCCGCGAAGGCCATGGAATTTCTTACCAGCGGTTACCACACCAGCCTGGAGGAGATCGTCAACGGGGCCGTTTTCCCGTCCGACACGGATGAGATGGTGCTGGTACGCAACATCGAGCTCTACTCGCTGTGCGAGCACCACCTTCTGCCCTTTATCGGCAAGTGCCATATCGGCTACATACCGAGCGGAAAGGTGCTGGGCCTGTCAAAGTTCGCCCGCATCGTGGACATGTACGCGCGACGGCTGCAGATCCAGGAGAACCTCACCCTGCAGATTGCCCACGCGATCCGCGATGTCACCCACGCCCGGGGCGTAGGCGTGGTCGTCGACGCCGACCACCTTTGCATGATGATGCGCGGCGTGGAAAAACAGAACTGCTCCACCACCACCTCCGTGATGCTCGGCACCCTGCGTGAATCCGACGCGGCACGGCGCGAATTCCTGGCGCTGGCCGGGCGGGGCTGAGCCGGGGTCAGGCCCCGAACACCCCCCGGGACCCAGCCGGGCGGATCCCGGGGGCCCTTCCGGGGGCGCCGCGCCCGGGACGCGCGCCACGCAGATACATCAACA
>SLJS01000191.1 GCA_007135015.1 Alcanivorax sp.
CCGTACGGCTTAACGCTTTCCCGTAATTCGATCCCCCTCTCCCTGTCCCTCTCCCACGGCGGGGAGAGGGGACCCTCCAGGAAGGCCGAAGGCGCTGGATGCCGGCACGGAGCCAGGTTCTTCGCGCCCCAAGGTGCGCTCCCACAACCCTTTTGCGACACCCTCCTCAAGCAGCACAAAAGCCCACTTCCCAGTTCCTCGCCCACCGGCGGGATGGCACAATGGGGGCCGAACCGGGAGATAATCATCATGCGTCTGGACACGGAACAGATCGAATCCATCAAGGCGGCAGTGGCCGAGTGCATGGGCGCTGAGGCCCAGGTGTATCTGTTCGGTTCGCGCACCGATGATCAGGCGCGTGGCGGGGATATCGACCTTTATGTGGAAACGCCAGAGCGACTCAAGGACCGGCTGGATGCCACACTGCGACTGGAAACCAGGCTCATGCGTTTGCTGGGCGAACGTCGCTTTGATGTGGTAGTCCGGGATGGCGACACACCGGCACAGCCGATCCACCAGGTGGCCAGGGAACGGGGAGTACCGCTGTGACCAGACAGGATGCCGGTGAAAGAAAACAGCGCGTCCTTCAATTGCTGGAACTGCTTGACCGGGAGCAGGAAGGGCTGGAGCGAACGCGCAGCCGTCTGTTTGGGCAGACTGTGAATGCGGACTGGGTGCGCGGCATGGAGCAGCATCCGGAGCGCGAGGATCTCGCAGAATCCTTCGCCGCCAAGTTCAATCGCTTCCAGGACGGCGTGGGAGACAAGTTGTTGCCGCGTGTCCTGGATCAGGTGGGCGAGCCCATCGGCCCCTTTATCGACAACCTGGACCGCGCCGAACGGCTGGGATGGCTGCACTCGGCCGCACGCTGGATGCGGGCTCGACGCCTGCGCAATCGCCTGGTCCACGAGTATGTGCCGGACCCGGCGGAATTCGCTCGTGCGCTGCAAGAGGCAAACGAACTGGCGGATGACCTGCTTGCCACCCGGAAACACCTGGAAAGCGTATTCCGGAAACATGCCGAGTAGCCATGACTGCCGTGATCGTTTCACGGCCCGGAACAGCTAACGCCGCTCCTTCGATCCCTTACCACCACCGCCTCCGGCGAGTCGTTGCGCGGATTGTTGATGGCCGTGCTGATGGGCTGCAGTTGCAGTTCGGCACACTGCTCGCGTTCCGCCGGCTCTGTCAGTGCCGGGTCGTACGCCGCGAGCCAGTCGTGGATGCGCGCTTCGGGCAGCAGCACCGGCATGCGGTGATGGATGCGCTCCATGGACCCGATGGCCCGAGTGGTCAGGATGGCGAAGGTGTCCACGGAGCCCGAGGGCCGGTGCCAGATGTCCCAGACGCCGGCCATGTAGAGAAAGGGCTCCCTGCCGCTGACCCGGTACGGCTGTTTGCCATGCTCGCGCTGCTGCCATTCGTAAAAGCCGGTGGCCGGGATCACGCAGCGGCGGTGATGCAGCGATTCGCGGAAGTACGGCTTGCCGGCCACGGATTCCCGGCGCGCGTTAATCGGCTGGGCCCTCGGATTCTCGTCGCCCACCCAGTGGGGCACGTAACCCCAGCGCATTTCCGCCAGCACCGGTTCCGCTCCCGCCGGCAGGTGAATCACGGGGGCCGGCTGGTGCGGCGCGATATTCCACCGCGGCTGCCAGGCTCGGGAGAGCCGGTCACGAATGCCCAGCGCTTCAAGCCGGGGGCGGGGGTCGGAGGTAAGCTGATAGCGGCCGCACATGGGGCCATCATCGTTTGCCGGGGGAATGCTGTAAACGGGCCCGGCTCAATGGCGGCTCCCGGCGCCTTGCGCTTTGCACGGCATGCACGCGGACAACGGGATGCCGGGAACCGCCGGATCACGGCAGGCGACCACCACAGCAACCTTTCAAGGTTCTGCTAAACTGCCCGGCTCCAACGCCATGCCGACCTGCCCCCCGCAATCGGCATCCACGTCCGGGCCGACGGCCGGGCCGGAACCTGACAGTTTGGCTTCGCAAGGAAACCGGGAGGATCGGGGATGAACTTCGATGAGTACGTAAAACTGGATGCCATGGCCATGGCGGAGCGGGTACAGCGAGGCGAAGTCACACCGCAGACCCTGCTGGAGTTGGCCAGTGCGCGCGCCGAGGCGGTCAACGGCCGGCTCAATGCGCTGATTCATCCACTCCATGATCACGCCAGGGCGCAGATCGAGGCGGGCCTGAGCGGGCCGCTGGCCGGGGTGCCCATGCTGGCAAAGGACCTGTTTCAGGAAATGAAGGATGCGCCCCATCATATGGGCAATCAGGCGTTGAAGGCGCGCAATGCCACGTCATCCTTTGACAGCACGCTCGTGGAACGCTGGAAGGCCGCCGGCCTGGTGCTCTTTGGCCGCACCAATACGCCGGAGTTCGGTGCCAAGGGCATTACCGAGCCGGAAGCCTGCGGCGCCACCCGCAATCCCTGGAACACGGAGCACACGCCGGGCGGTTCATCCGGGGGTTCCGCGGCCATGGTGGCGACCGGGACGGTTCCGGTTGCCGGCGCCAACGACGGCGGCGGCAGCATTCGCATTCCGGCGGCCTGTTGCGGGCTGTTCGGGCTCAAGCCGGGCCGCGGCCGCACCCCCTGGGGCCCGGAGATTACCGAAGCCCAGCACGGCATGGCGGTCAATCATGTGCTCACGCGCAGTGTGCGCGACAGCGCGGCGGTGCTGGACGCCACCCACGGGCGCGAGCCGGGCAGCCTGTTCGAGATCGCCCCGCCGGAACAAAGCTATCTGCACTCGGCACAGACGCCGCCGAAGAAATTGCGTATCGGCTTTTCCACCACGTCACCGCTGGGCACACCGGTGGACCCGGAAGCGGTGAAGGCGGTGGAGCGCACCGTCGCCCTGCTGCAATCACTGGGCCACGAAGTGGAAGAAGGCGCACCGGAAATCGACATGCGCCAGATGTCGCTGGACTGGCTCAACACATGGTTTGCCCATTGCGCCGCCACGGTCGCGCGTATACGCCAGCGCACCGGCTGCGGACTGGGGGAATTCGAGGCCGACACCGTGGCCATGAACCTGGTCGGCCGGGCCACTTCCGCCGACGAGTATGTGCGGATCCATGAGCGCTGGCAGGACTACATGATCGCGCTGGACCGGTTCCTGGAAAATTACGACTTCTGGCTCACCCCCACCCTGGCGCGGCCGCCGATACGCATCGGCGAGCATGAAACGCCCCGCGCGCTGAAAGCCATGACCCGCGCCGTCGCCACCCTGGGCGGCGGCAGGCTGGTGAAATGGACCGGCCAGCTCGAGGAGCAGGCGCTGGAAAACCTGGCGGCGGTGCCCTTTACCCAGCTGGCCAATGTCACCGGTGTGCCGGCCATGTCCGTGCCGCTGCACTGGTGCGACAACGGCCTGCCGCTCGGGGTACAGTTTGTCGGCACCCATGGCGATGAGGGCAGGTTGTTTTCCCTGGCGGCGCAGCTGGAAGAGGCCGAGCCCTGGTTCCATCGGGTGGCCATGAGCCCGTAGCAGCCATTGAAGGCGTCTGCTCGCGGCGTCACCCTTGTTATCAGGCGATGCAGCATGGAGTTTCCATGAGCGAAGAACCCCGGCTGAAAACCCTCTCGGAGCGCACCGAATCAGCC
Source organism: Alcanivorax sp. (assembly GCA_007135015.1). GTDB lineage: Bacteria > Pseudomonadota > Gammaproteobacteria > Pseudomonadales > Alcanivoracaceae > SLJS01. The sequence continues at coordinate 3,622 of SLJS01000191.1, forward strand.
CACGAGCGTGTCCAGCAGGCCCGTGAGGACATCAATCCCATGGTGGGGCTGCGCAGCGGCATGCGCCAGGCCGGCATTCCGGCCGACGCGCTGACCATTGATTGCCTGCAAACCGGCCGCCGGATTCTTCTGGTGCTGCACGACCACCAGCCCGAACATGTGCTCTATCAGTTCACGACCCTGGAACGGGAGATGGAGGACGACTGGGAACAACTGCCCTTCAGCGCCGCGACCACGGAACAGCTTTTCGACTGGATGGTGGAGTATTTTTCGGACAGCGAGCGGTAGCCGGCGCGGGGGCATGGCCCTGCGGACCAGTGGCGAGTCAATGAGGGATTATCTCGCTCCGTCTGTAAAAAGCAGCTCTTTGCCCGGCAGCGAAAAGAGAATCTTGCGGATATCGTCGGCGGCCTGAACAGGCGGTCACCAACGATGCTTCTCCTCCCTCATCACTTCATCCACAAGCTCATCCACGGACTTGCCCGATATGCCGGTAGCTTTATAAATGTACATTACAAGGTTCGTCCGAAGAATCTGTGGGCAAGACCTGGTTCGCCATGAACGCCAAGCCTATGATATAAGACATTATTTATTGTACAGAG
>SLJS01000287.1 GCA_007135015.1 Alcanivorax sp.
AAGGGACAAGGGACAAGGGACAAGGGACAAGGGGCAAGGGGCAAGGGGCAAGGGGCAAGCTTGCGCGGCCTTTGGCCGCGCAGCCTCGCCTCCCGCCGCTCGCCACTGCGGCCGTCAGGCCGCTTACCTGGGCTGCATGCGGATACCGCCGTCCAGGCGGATGGTCTCACCATTGAGGAAGCGGTTTTCCATCATGTGGCAGACCAGCTGCGCGTACTCGGCGGGATAACCCAGGCGCTTGGGGAACTGGGTCATCTCGATCAGCGGCTGTTTGACCTTGTCCGGCGCGGCATTCATCAGCGGAGTATTGAAGATGCCCGGAGCAATGGTGTTGCAGCGGATGCCCAGTTTTGCGAGATCCCGGGCCACCGGCAGCGTCATGCCCACCACGCCGCCCTTGGTCGCGGCATAGGCCACCTGCCCCACCTGACCGTCAAAGGCGGCTACCGAGGCCGTATTCACCACCAGGCCGCGCTCGCCCTCCTCGTCGGGATCGTTTTCCGCCATGCGGGCCGCGCAAAGACGCAGGACATTGAAGGTGCCGATCAGGTTGATGGCCACCACGCTCTCGAAGACGCCCAGATCATGGGGCTGGTTGTCCCGGCCGACGGTCTTCATGGCCGAGCCCACGCCGGCGCAGTTTACGCACGCATGAATGGCTCCGAAGCGGTCCATGGTGGTGCCCACCGCCTTCTTCACTGAATCCTCGCTGGTGACATCGCATTCGACGAAGGCGGCATTGTCACCCAGGGATTCGGCCACCTCGCCAGCGCGGCCGGCATCACGGTCAAAAATCATGACCTTTCCATTGCGGGCCACCACTTCCTCGGCGGTGGCTTGCCCCAGCCCGGAGGCGCCTCCGGTAATCACGACAACCTTGTTGGCAATCTCCATGTTCACTCCTGCAAAAGAACCAGACACTTGCTGGCCGCCAGAACCGGCCAGTCACGGAACCGGAAGTATACAGCCTCGTCCGCCCCGGCCCAACGAGCACCCATTGCCTGACAGGGATAGACAAGGGGGCTATACTGCGGTGCGTTTCGGATATCAGTCGTTCGGGGGAGACTGCAGGGCTATGTTTGACTTGATCAGGGCGGCACGGCGGCGCAAGCGCCCGCCCACCCACGGCATCTTCGACACCGTCAGCATGGAGTTCCGGGTAGGGTTGCTGGACCTGGACATGAACCTGCACCTGAGCAACCACAAGTATCTCAGGTTTATGGACCGCTGCCGGCTGGAACAGGCCGTGGTCAGCGGGCTGCTCCATCGGATGATGGAAGCCCGCTGCAACTCGGTGGTGGCGAATACGGAAATCTCCTATATCCGCGAGCTGCGGCCCTATCAGCACTTTCAGGTCCACACACGCATCCTGGGCTGGGACGACAAGTACGTCTATTACGACCAGCGCTTCCAGTCCCAGAGCAAGCTGCACACCCATGCGCTGCTTCGGGTGGTGAACATGTACGGTGGCAAGGCCGTGAGCCCTGCCACCGTACAGGACATCACCGGGCTGGCCCTGCAGTCACCGGCTTTGCCGGAGTACGTGCAGCAATGGAAGCGGCTGTTGCAGACCAAGAAGGAAGATACGGAGCAGGAATAGCGGTCGGTGATTCTGGCTGTGGGCTACGGGCTACGGGCTACGGGACTTTGCCTCTCCCCTTGAGGGCTTGGCAAGCGCCTTGCAGGAGCTCTCGCCCCTCGCTACTCGCCGCTCGCCACTGCGCCCCGAAGGGGTGCGCCTACCGACCGGTAAGGCGCTGCCACCAGTTCAGTTCCCCGGCGCTTCTGGCCTGGCCGCGGTCCGGGTCATAGGTATAGAAAGGCGCCCAGCGCGGCTCCTCGTAAGTGGTGCCGCCGTAGTAGACCCCGGGCTCGTCGAGCCGGAGGTTGGCGATTTCCTGCCGGGCGTATCCCTCCGGAACCTGCTGCAGCGGACCTGCCTCCTGCAGGTCGTCGGCGAGATCGCCGAACATGTTGAGATTCACCGGATCATCCTCGGAATAGCGCAGGTAGTAGGTCTTCCCGCCCTCCACTTCCAGCGGAATGTCCAGAATGGTGTCCAGGAAAAGTACACTAAGCGGCCGTCGGGCATAGAACTCGTACTGGCCCGCGTGAAGCTCCAGCCAGGTATAGGCGCCGCTCTTGAGGCCGAACAGCTGCTGCTGCTCGATAAAGAAGGTGGGTGCCTGCAGTTCCTCGTAGCCCCACTGGGTGCCCGGGCGATAGATGTAGACCATCGCGTTCCGGGGGTCCAGCGTATCCATGGGCTCGAAGGTATTGCCTCCCGCCGCCTGGATAAAGGCGCCCGGTGTCCGGGGCAGCCCCACCGTGATGCCACAGGCAGTCACGCTGACGGCCAGCAGAAGGACCAGGATTGCACGCATTATTGTTGTTCTCCGTTTCGCATACGCGGTGCCTGAGCGTAAGAGTACTATGGCCAATTTCACCGGTCAGCTCAAGCGGGCCGTTGGCCCGGGCGCCGGGGCCAGAAGGTCGCGGCAGGCCGAACTAGGAAAAAACTATCAGTTTGCGCAGAAGCGCTCGCCCCGCCTTTCCACGCCGACTCCTGTCGACTCCATGAATGGTGCGCCAGGCAGGACTTGAACCTGCACGCCTTGCGGCACTGGTACCTAAAACCAGCGTGTCTACCAATTCCACCACTGGCGCGAAAAAAGCGGATAATGATTCCGACCTTGCGGGCGCTACACCTACCGGCTCTCCAGCACCCGATACAGGGAGCGGATATCGCTGCTGATCCGCTCGACCCGTTGCTCCAGCGCGGCGAACTCGCTTTCGCTGATCCCTTCGGGCGCCTGCCCGGCGCCATCGATTTGCCCGGCCAGGGCCCGGATCTCTTCGCGCTGCCCCTGGGCGGTTTCCAGCGCCTGCCTGGCGGCCTCGGCGTTTTCTTCCTGGGCGCTGCGCAGGTTCCCGACCTGGGCGGTCAGCCGGGAAAGCTGACGATTCATTTCCCGCACCCGGGAACCCAGCTGCAGCACATTGTCCTGCACGTTTCCGTCCGAGGCCTCCATCTCCTGGTCCGCGGCGGCAAGCTGCTGCTCGATGCCCGCCAGGCGCTGCTCGAGCCCGCCGAGCTGCTGCTCGACGGCGGCAGTGTGCACCTGCGCCTGCCACTGCATGAACCCGACGGCCCCGACCAGCACGAACAGTACCGGCAGGGCAAGGAGCACGGCCCGCGGGGTACGCGCCGATGGGCTGGCGGCAGCCGGCGCCGCGTCTGTGCCACGGGCGCGGGTTCCCCCCCCCGATGGCGGGGCACTGTCGCGCTTCGGCGCGCCGCCGGTCGGCTTCTCCGACGATGAAGGCTCACTGTTCCGCCGGGGCTTCACTGCCAGGATGTCCTGATTCAGGGAACTGAGCTGTTTCTGCTTGTTTTCCGGAAAGTCCGCCATTGCCAATCACCCATTCCCGGCCCGGGCCCACCCCTTTCGGGGATGGCACTTTACCACAGGCCGACGCTTGCCGCCCTGCTCCGGGACCGGGTTGGCCCCTTAGCCCGGATATTGCACCAAATGCCATGTAATTCGTGCCGCGGATGGGCGTCGTCAGGCGTGCTCGCGACTGAAACCGTAGCAGGGACTACGGTTGAAGGAGCACGTGCGCCTGACGGCGGCCAGACCAGGCGGAGTGCATGGCAAACGTAACCGTCTCAACCAACTGCCCGGCCGGAAGCCTCTGAAAAGCCGGTATCACCGCACTTACTTTCGATTATGCGAGTGGTTTGGTGCAATATCCGGGTTAGTCCCGCTCCAGACGGTCCAGGCGGGTATTGACCTGCCGGCGGTAGCTGTCGAAGGCGCCTATGGCCTCTTCGATCTCGTTGAGCCTGCCCGCCAGCCCCGCGCCCTCGCGCTGGATTTCCGCCAGGGCTTCCAACTGAGGCAGCACATCCTCGAGCAGCGCCACCGACTCCATCCGCGCCTGCACACTGGTCTCCAGTTCCGACATGGCCTCCCGGACGATCTCCACCCGGGTTTCCATCTGGTTCTGGGCCAGCCGGGCCTGCTCCACGGCATCGCGCACTCCCGAGAGCTCGTCCCGGGTGGCGCCGAGCCGGTTTTCAAGCGCCTGGAGCGAGGATCGGGTCTCCTCGCGCTGGTTGCGCAGGGTCCGGACCGCCTCCTGGTTTTCCTGGATCCACTCCCGGTTGCGCTCGTTGCTCACCGCCCAGAGCTTGCGGATCTCGC
>SLJS01000146.1 GCA_007135015.1 Alcanivorax sp.
AAATCACTGGAACAGGCTCGCCGGCGGCTGCGGAACATGGAGGCGCTGGACGCAGAAGGCCGCATCACCGCCCATGGGCGGGCACTGTTCAGCCTGCCCATCGACACCCTGTTCGCGCACCTGATCACCGCCATGCCGGACGCCGAAACCCGTGGCGCCATGGCGGATCTGACCGCCGCGCTGAGCACCCGGCCACGCCTGCTGCGCCTGCCGGCAGACGAAGAAGGCCGCCGCGCACTGCAGCAGTGGCAACCCCGGCCCTGCGATGCCACCACCCTGATTGCCGCGCTGCGCGCACCGCCGCCGAACCCGCTGCGCACGGATCCGGGAGCCCGGCGGGAAGCGCGCAATCTGGCCAAGCAGATCCGCCACAGCCTGGCGCTGCCCGCCATCCCGGAGACCCTGGATTTCGACCCCCGGCATCTGCTGCGCGCCTGTGCGCGCGCGGCCCCGGAACTGGTCTTCGTGCGGCGGGAAAAACGCCGCCACGCACTCGGAAACGGCTTCGGCGAGGTCACCGTGGCGGACGAGTCCCGTTTCGACGAAGAGGCCGAAGCGGCACTGGTCTTCGACGACCACAGCGTGCCCGGCCGGCACGGCACGCGCCAGACGCTGACCCTGGGAACCTGTCTGGCGCCGGTGCCGCTGACCCTGCTGGACGAGGAGGGGTTGGGCGAGGAACGGCTGCAAGAAGTCCGCTGGGAGGATGGGCGGCCCATGGCGGCAATCGAGCGGCACCTTGCCGGCCGGGTGATCGCGCGCCGGGAGCAGGAGCCCGGGGGAGAGGCCCTGCTGGAGGCCCTGGTGGAACTGATACTGCGTGGCTCACTGCTCAAGCCCGCCGGTCGGCAATTGAAAGAGGACCTGCACCAGTGGGCTCTCTATGTGGCGCTGGACCACGATCAGGGGCCGGTGCCGGAAGCCCCGGACTGGCTCCGGGAGAGACTGCGGGAACTGGGCGTGGAATCCGCCGACGATGTGGTCCTGCTGGAACCGGAGGACCTGCGCTTTGACGGCATTCCGGACTGGGAGCGCGCCCGCTTCGACGAGAAGTATCCGTCCCGCCTGAATCTGGGCGATCTGGTGCTACGGGTACATTATGCTCCGCAACGCAGGCAGGTCACCCTGGAAAGGGCCGGCGGCCGCCGCAAGGGAGAACCGAAACGCTGGGAACTGCCCGCCTGGCCGGGCTGGAAGATCGAATACCGCTCGGGCAGCCGGGTGGTGGATATCCGCTAATAGTGGCGAGCGGCGAGCCACGAGAGGCGAGCATCCCTTGTGCCTTGCCCCTTGTGCCTTGCCCCTTGTCCCTTGCTCCTGATTTCAGGGCAAATGCCCGAACTTGTCGTTCTTGGTCAGCAGATAGTGGCGGTTGTGGGCGGTCGCTTCCACACGGTGGGGGACCCGCTCGCGCACGTCCACGCCGTGGTCCTCCAGGGACTGGAGCTTGCGGGGGTTATTGGTCATCAGCCGCACGGCCTTCACGCCCAGCTCGGAAAGGATGGCGGCGGCCACGCCGTAGTCCCGGGCATCGGGCAGGAAACCGAGCATCTCGTTCGCCTCCACCGTGTCCGCGCCCTTGTCCTGCTCGGCGTAGGCGCGCAGCTTGTTGATCAGGCCGATGCCCCGGCCCTCCTGACGCAGGTAGACGATCACGCCGCGACCCGCCTCGCCGATCCGCTGCATGGCCGCCTCCAGCTGGGGGCCGCAATCACAGCGCTGACTGAACAGGGCGTCGCCGGTCAGGCACTCGGAATGCACCCGCGCCAGCACCGGCTCCTCGCCGGAGAGCTCGCCCATGGCCAGAGCCACATGCTCCTCGCCGCCCTGCTCTTCCACAAAGCCGTACAGCCGGAACTCTCCGAAGGGGGTGGGTAGCCGGGTTGTCGCGGCATGCCTGATCTGCATAGCTCATCCACTGCCTGGGAATAAATGGATCCGGAAACGGTGCATTCTACCCCAGCCCGGCCCGGAGCGGGAAATTCCGGGCTGGCGAGTTCCAGGCGCGTGCCAACCGGCAACCGTAGTCGCAGCAATGGGCTACGCGGCCGGGAGCCTTTGGGAGACCGGCAGCATCCCTCCGGATTCCAGCTGCCCGAGAGCTCCGGTGAAAGATCCGAATCAAGCTCCGCAAGTCGGGATGATCAGGATCAAGTTTTGGCCACCCGGCATGTAAATATTCCTCTTGCCAATTGTAAGGTCTTTTTTTTATCGGCATGCTGGGCAGCTGAAGATTCCGATAACGTGAGGCCGCGTCATGTCCGAACGCTCCGGTGAAAATCGCAAGCGCGATGAATGGGCGCTTTTTCTCTTTATCACGGTGATCCTGTTTCCCGCCCTGAGCGTCGCCATTATCGGCACCTGGGGCCTGGGCGTGTGGATCAGTCACGCACTGGGGGGCTGACCATGCAGCGCAGGGAATTTCTCCGTATCCAGGCCGCGGTGGCGGCCGGCTCCATTGCCGGGCTGCCCGGCCTCGGCCACGGCGCCGAAATGAAGATGCTCGAGGACGAGTCCATTGACTGGCACCGCGCACCCTGCCGCTTCTGCGGCGTCGGCTGCGGCATGAAGGTGGGGGTCCGGGATGGCAAGGTAGTGGCCTCCACCGGCGACCCGGAGGTGGACGTCAATCGCGGGATCGCCTGCGTGAAGGGCTACAGCCTGCCGGGCATTCTCTACGGAAAGGAACGGCTTACCCGACCGCTGCTGCGCAAGCGCAACGGCGTCTACGACAAGCACGGCGAGTTCACCGAGGTGAGCTGGGAAGAAGCCTTCGATGTGATGGAGAAAAAACTCCGCGAGGCCCTGGCCGAGGACGGACCTGACAGCATCGCACTGTTCGGCTCCGGTCAGTGGACGGTCTGGGAAGGCTATGCCGCCAACAAGTTCATGAAGGCCGGCCTGCGCACCAACAACATCGACCCCAACGCCCGCCACTGCATGGCCTCGGCGGTGGCCGGCTTCATGCGCACCTTCGGCACCGACGAACCGCCGGGCTGTTATGACGATTTCGAGCATGCCGACGCCTTTGTGCTCTGGGGCGCCAACATGGCGGAAATGCATCCGGTACTCTGGTCCCGGGTCATGGAACGCCGCCTCAACCATCCCGGTGTCAATGTGGCGGTGCTGAGCACCATCAGGAACCGCAGCTATGAACAGGCGGATCTGAAGATGCTGTTCCAGCCCCAGACCGACCTGGTGATCCTCAACTACATCGCCCGCTACATCATCGAGAACGACAGGGTCGACAGAGACTTTATCGAAAAGCATGTGCGCTTCCGCCGCGGCAACACGGATATCGGCTATGGCCTGCGTCCGGAAGACCCGCGCCAGCAGCAGGCAAAGAACGCCGACAACCCGGGCGGCTCCGAGGACATGAGCTTCGAGGAATTCCGGGAGTTCCTGCAGCCCTACACCCTGGACTACGCGGCGGAGCAATCCGGCGTGCGCAAGGTGCAGCTGGAACAGCTTGCCGAACTGTACGCGGATCCGGACACCCGGGTGATGTCACTGTGGACCATGGGCGTGAACCAGCATGTGCGCGGCGTCTGGGTCAACAACATGATCTACAACCTGCACCTGCTCACCGGCAAGGTCTCCACCCCGGGCAACAGCCCCTTCTCGCTCACGGGCCAGCCCTCGGCCTGCGGCACCGCCCGGGAAGTGGGGACCTTTGCCCACCGGCTGCCCGCCGACCGGGTGCTGAACAATCCGGAACACCGGCGGTTCACCGAGCAGGTCTGGAAGGTCCCCGAAGGCACCATCCGCGAAGGCAACGGGTTGCACGCGGTGGCCCAGAGCCGGGCGCTCAAGGATGGCAAGGTGCGCTTCTACTGGACCCAGGTAACCAACAACATGCAGGCCGGACCCAACGTGAGCCAGGAGATCCTGCCCGGCTGGCGCAACCCGAGAGCCTTTGTGGTGGTCTCCGACATCTACCCCACCCTGTCCGCCCAGGCCTCGGACCTGATCCTGCCGACGGCCAGTTGGGTGGAAAAGGCCGGCGCCTTCGGCAACTCCGAGCGTCGCACCCAGATGTGGCACCAATTGGTGGACCCGCCCGGTGAGTCGAAATCCGATCTCTGGCAGACCCTGGAGTTCTCGAAGCGTTTTACCGTGGACGAGGTCTGGCCGGCGGAACTGCTGGACAAGGCCCCGGAGCTGCGCGGCAAGAGCCTGTTCGAGGTGCTCTTCGCCAACGGCAAGGTCAACGCATACTCCAATGAGGAGCTGCCGGAAGGCCATGCCAATCACGAGGCCGAGGACTTCGGCTTCTACGTCCAGAAGGGCATCTACGAGGAGTATCGGGAGTTCGGCCTGGGCAAGGGCAAGGATCTGGCACCCTTTGACGCCTACCACGAACGAGCCGGGGGATACCGCTGGCCGGTGATCGACGGGGAGGAGACCCGCTGGCGCTTCCGCGAGGGACGCGACCCCTATGTGGAAGAAGGCAGCGGTTTCCAGTTTTACGGCCATGACGACAATCGCGCACGGATCTTCGCCCTGCCCTATGAGCCGCCGGCGGAAGCACCGGACGAGGAATACCCGTTCTGGCTGAGCACGGGCCGGGTGCTCGAGCACTGGCACACCGGAACCATGACCCTGCAGGTGCCGGAGCTGTATCGCGCGGTGTCACAGGCCAAGGTGTACATGCACCCGAACGATGCACGGAAACTGGAACTGCATCGCGGCAGCGAGGTACGACTGGTCACCCGCCGCGGAGAAATGCACGGCCGGGTGGAGACCAAGGGCCGCAACCGGCCCCCGGAAGGCATGGTCTTCGTACCGTTCTTCGACCCCGGACGGATCATCAATACCTGCGTACTCGACGCCACGGACCCCATTTCGCTGCAGACCGATTTCAAGAAAGCCGGTGTCCGCGTGGAGAAGATCGGGAGGGCCCGGGCATGAGACATCTTTCACTGTTTTCACTGCTTGCCGCGCTGCTGTGGATCGTCACCGCCGTACAGGCCGATGATCCGGCCAGGGATCTGGACAGACCGGGCCCCACCCCGGAGCTGCCGCCACAACAGGATCGCGGAAAATCACAACTGCCCGCGAACAACCCGGAGGGCCCGCTGGTCATCCCCCATCGCACACGCGGCCACCAGGTGGATCTACGCCACAACCGCTGCATGGACTGTCATGGTGATCAGGCTCCGGAAGAGATCCGGGCAACGCCGCTGCCATCGTCGCACCTGCGAGATCGCGACGGTAAAAAACATGAGGGAATGTCCGGAGGCCGTCAGGACTGCCGGACCTGCCATGTGCCGGATCACCGTACCGGCCAGGAAGCATGGGGAGGCCACTGATGCGAGAGCTGTTGAATCACTACTGGAAGTTGCTGCGCCAGCCCCCCGTACACCTGTCGCTGGGGCTGCTGTCACTGGGCGGCTTCATCATGGGCATCATTTTCTGGGGCGGTTTCAATACCGCCATGGAATACACCAACACGGAGCAGTTCTGCATCAGTTGCCATGAAATGGAAGACAATGTGATGGCGGAATTGCAGCACACAGTCCACTACAACAACCGCTCCGGCGTGCGTGCAACCTGCTCGGACTGCCACGTGCCCCACGAATGGACCAACAAGATCGGCCGCAAGATGGAAGCGTCCAAGGAAGTCTGGGGCCATCTCTTCGGCACCATCGACACCCGCGAGAAGTTCGAGGACAAGCGCCTGGAGATGGCGCAGCGTGAGTGGCGACGGCTCAAGGCCAACGACTCGCTGGAATGCCGCAACTGCCATGCCTTCGAGTACATGGACCTCAGCGAGCAGGCACCCATGGCCCAGGAGATGCACCACAAGGCACTGGATACCGGCGAGGGGACCTGCATCGACTGCCACAAGGGCATCGCCCACGAGCTTCCGGACATGGAAGACGTTCCCAGATGGCCGGAGGGCTGGCTGGAATAGGGCGCCCCGAGGGGTGCAGAGGCAAGGGGCAAGGGGCAAGGGGCAAGGGGCGAGGGGCGTGGGAGAAGCGGCCGGTTGGCAGTGGTCAGTGGTCAGTGGTCAGTGGTCAGTGGTCAGACAGGATCCACCTCCTTCCCGGATTCACAATGTCATGACTAAAGAATGGTCCCCTCTCCACAGGAGGGTGTCGCGAAAGGTGCTTCTGGCACCTGTGGGAGCGGACCTTGGGCCGCGAAGGCCCCGGATTCCGGCACCCTGCCAGGTTCTTCGCGCCCCAAGGTGCGCTCCCACAAACCCTTTTGCGGCATTCTGTCTGGAAGGTCTCGCAAAAGCCCCTGATTCCGCGTGGTGCCATGGCCTTCGCGCTGCAAGCGGCACTCCCGCTGGATCTTTTCAATAGCCTGCTGGTGCAGAAGCGATTGGCGAGGGACGAGTCGCTCAGCTACACGATACCGCTGGCTGACTGCATCTGTTTTCGGTAGCGCGCCGGGGTGGTGCCGGTCCAGCGCCGGAAGGCGCGGATGAAGGGCGCGGCTTCGGCGTAGCCGAGCTGCTCGGCGATGGCGGAAACGGGCAAACGGGTGGTCTCCAGCAATTCCCGGGCGCGCTGGCTGCGTGCCTGGTTCACCAGATGCCGAAAGCGGGTGCCGGTGCGGGCCATGTGCCGGCGCAGGGTTCTCGGGGTCATGGCGAGGAACTCCGCCAGTTGTGTCTCCCCGGGCGTTCGGCCCGGACTGGTGGCAAGCAGCCGGCGCACCGCACCGAGCAGACCGGAACCGGCTTCCATGTCAGCCAGCTCCCGGCGGCATTGTGCTTCGAGCTCCCGCCGGATCAGGGCATTGGCATGGGGCAGGGGCTGCTCCAGGGCGCCACGGTGCAACCGCACTGCGGAACAGGGCCGCGAATAGCGTACCGGGCAGTCCAGCTGCCCTTCGAGCCAGCCCGCGTTGGCCGGCGGGTCGAAGACCAGATCCACGCCCGCCAGACCCTGCCTGGTCAGTGCCGGAGCAACCTCGCGAAAGGTATTCAGGGCAAAGGCGATGTCACGCAACAGGTAATAGCGATACAGGCACCCGAGCGAAACCGCCGAGCGGAATTCCAGGGCGACCACATCTTCCCTGTCCTCGAGCGACACATGAAAATGGGTGAAGCTGAGCCCGAGGTAGCGCAGGAAGATCCGCACCGCCTCTCCGGCGGTATCCGCCGACTGCACCACGGCGCCCAGCGGGCCCAGAAGATCCAGGGAGTAACAGTCCGCCGCGCGCACCCCCAGTTCCACGTCATCCACTTCGCCAAGAAGCCTGCCGAGCACGGCCATCTCCTCGGCAACCGTGATGCGCCCGGCGAGCCGCTGCGTGGAGACCCCGGCCGCTGCCATGATCCTGGCGGTTTCCACGCCCCGGGCCCTTGCCAGTTCCACTACCGCGCCCAGGCCCTGGGCGGGCATGGTCCGCAACAATAACGCCGCATCGCCGGCACTGGTGTCCGGAACCGTCAGTTCTGTGTCCGCGCCGATCATCGCTGTCCCTCCCGCAACCGTGGATATTGGAAACAGGCCCATTGGGCATTCGGAGCAGTCCTCATGGACCAATTAACCACAGAAGACCGGGAACTGTTGTTGAGTCAGGTCAATCGCCTGGCTGATCAGGCACTTGGCCCGCTTCCGGACGGCGCCGAACAACCCCGTTCACCGCAATGGCAACAGAACTGGCGGGACGCGGCCTGGCAGGCGGGCGTTCTGCCCTGCGGCGGCGACCCGGACGAGCTCATGCTCTGGGGGCCCGGCCTGGAGGGGTTCAGCCTGGATGCCCTGCGTACCGTTGCCGCGCGCGATGCCAGCGCCGCCCTGCTCCTTCACCGGGAAAGCGCCGCCTGGTCCCTGCTGCTTCAGCACGGACCGGCGGCGTTTCAGCCGGAACCGGAACAGGTCCCCGTACTGGCCCTCCATGGCGCCGCCGGCCCCGGACGCAAGGCCCTGGCCGTCTGGCTGCGCGACGGGAAGCTTGATGACGAGGACCGGGAGGAAATGCAAACCAACCTGGGCCCGAACGCACCGCGACTGCTGTTCGCCGGCAGCCGGGGGCTGGTGCTGCTGCCGGTGTGGAAGGATGAACAGCTCGGCTGGTGGCAGTTGCCCGGCTCGCAAACGGGCATCACCCCAGAGCACGCTCATGCCTTCGAGGCGCTGGAGGTCACATCACTGGTCCCGGCAGACGGCAAGTTCCTCGCGCCGGTGAAGCCAACAGACCTTGCCTCCCTGTTGCTGCAGGAGTACCTGGCACTGCTTGCCATCGGAGCGGGGCTGGTGGACCGGGCACTGGAGCTCGCCGGAGAGTATGCGGGACAGCGCCGCCAGGGCGGCCGCCTGATCCGCGAATGGCCGGCAGTGCGGGAACTGCTCGCCGACATTCGGCAGGCCGGCGATGCCCTGGACGATGCGCTGGCACGGTATCCCGCCGCCACCACCCATACACTGGCACGAACCCTGCGGCGCCATCTTTCCCTTTCCGGAGAGATCTGCCGGGCCTGCAACCAGTGCATGCAGGTCTTCGGCGGCATCGGCTACACGCGCGAGCTGGCACCCGAGCGGCTGGTCCGCGAAGCCAACGCGCTCCGTCGCATGGCCGGCTCGCCGGTACTGCTGACCCAGTTCGCCGCCAGCCTGGAGGATTCCTGAATGGCCATCCCCATGCCCATCGCCGACCAGGTTCCCGCCCGCCACCGGCTTTCCGTACGCCGTGCGCTCTCGGAACTGGACTGGAGCAGCCGGGCACTGGTGGATTATCCGGCCCGGGATCTCTGGGAGCACGATACCCGGCGGCTGCCGCGGCCGCTTGCCAGCTGGCGACGGCACCTGCGCCGCTTCGCGCATGAGCATCTCGCGCCCGGCATCGACCGCTTCGACCGTACCGAACATCCCGCCGCGGGACAGTGGCGCCCGGGCATGCGCGAACTGGTCCTGCGGGCGGCCGACGCCGGGCTCATGACCGATTTCTTCCCGTCACCGCTGGGCTCCGCTCCCCTGGCCCGCGCGCGTTACCCGGTCTGGGCGCAGACCCTCAAGACCGAGGAACTCGCCTCGGTATGCGCGGGGCAGATGCTTGCGCTGTGCGCCCATCAACTGGGCCTGGCCCCCATGGCGTTGTCCGGAGACCTGCGCGCAATGCGCAACTTTGTCTATCCGGTGCTGCGGGATCTCCACCGGGGCGAGCCCCATCTTTGTGCCTATGCCATCACCGAGCCCGGCGCCGGCAGTGACGCCGAGGAAGGCCATGGCGCCAGCCTCTACCGCCCGGGCGTGGTGGCCCGGCGCCGCCATGGTCGGTGGCATCTCAATGGCCGCAAGGTGTTCATCTCCGGTGGCGACGTGGCCCGCACCATTGCCGTTTTCGCCGCACTGGAAGGCGAAGGCATGGATTCCTGGACCTGCTTCATCGTCCATCCCCACATGCCCGGCTTCCGCATGGCGCGGCTGGAACACAAGATGGGCATGCGTGCCTGCTCGGCAGCGGAGCTGGAATTCGACGACCTGGCCGTGCCCGACAGCCATGTGGTCGGCGGCCTGCGCCGGGGCTGGGCGCTCAACCGGGCCACACTGAATTTTTCCCGCGCACCGGTGGCCGGCATGGCCGTGGGGCTTGCCCGGGCGGCCACCGAAATCGCCATGGACTTCGCCTGCACCCGCCGGCTGGGCGCGCACCGGCTGGTGGACTTCCAGGAGGTGCAGCTCCAGCTGGCCCAGATGGTGGCGGAAACCACCGCCATCCGGAGCATGGTCTGGCAACAGGCCGCGGACTTCACCCCCCGCCAGGCAGGCGCGTCCCTGTGCAAGTTCCATGCAACCGATACGGCCCAGCATGTCTGCGAGATGGCCATGGACCTGCTGGGCGGGGAAAGTCTGTTGCATCAGCAACGCATCGAGAAAGTCTTTCGCGACGTACGGCTCACCCGCATCTTCGAGGGCACCAACCAGATCAACCGCCTGGCGGTGATCGAGGACATGCAGGAAGAACTGGGCCGGCATGCATTCCAGGGGGAAAACCATAGTGGAGGTACGCACCATGCACGATGATCCCTTTTTCCAGGTCCCCAGGACCCGCCGCAAGTGCAGCGAAGGCCAGGTACAGCTGCCCATCTTTTATCAGGACGCCTCCAACGTGATCGCGTTCTTCACCGCAGGGCGCGAGGCGGTGACGGAACTGCTCGAAGGCACGGGGCTGGAACCGGCGCTGTCGCTCAACGGCCAGGTGGTCATGGGGGTATCCATGTACGAGTACCGGGATACCGATGTGGGTCCCTACAACGAGGTGGGTGTGGCGGTGCCCGTATTCCGCGCCGGCCACGGCCGTCCCCTGACCGGTCTGCTCGATCTGTTCCGCGCCCAGGATCAGCGGGAGCTTGGGTTCCATATCCTGGACCTGCCGGTCACCACCGCGATCGCCAATGCGGCCGGCCGCGAACTCTGGGGCTTTCCCAAGTTCGTCACCGGAATCGATTTCGAATGGACGGGCCGTGACTTCCGCTGCCGGGTACTGGAGCCGAATTCACGGACGGCAATCCTGACCATGGAAGGCAGGGTCCTGCCGCTGCTTCCGCTGCCGGGGCTGGATCTGGTGCTGTATTCGCAACACAAGCGCAACATGCTGCGCACCCTGGTCACCGTGCGCAACGGCATGCAGTGGCTGCTGCCCACCGGCATGCAACTGCGGGTGGGCGAGTCCGAGCACCCCATGGCCGAGCGGCTTCGCATGCTGGGCGTGGACGGCAAGCGTCCGCTGGCGCTCTTCGGCTGCGACAAGTTCCAGTCGAGACTGAATGCCGGCGCCACGGTGCCGACCGGCGCGGAAGAAGAAGCAGTCTGAGCGCCGCGGGTCTCCTGCCCTCCCACGCCGGCCCACACCGGGACGACCGTCGTGCGGGGGGCCGAGGCCCTCACACATTCTTGCCCCCGGGGGAGTACAATGAATCCCGAAAAGGTTCTGCTCCGGGGAGCGTCCCATGCAACGCCGTCACCTTCTTCGTGGACTAGTGCTCGCCTCCGGCTCACTGCTTCTGACCGGGACGCCGATCCGGGCGCTTTCCGGCGACGGTGCCGTCGAGCCCGCCGGGCTCGAGCGGGAACAGTGGCGCGAAATCCTGGAACCGGAGCGCTTCCGGATTCTTTTCCGGGAAGGCACGGAACCGCCATTCAGCAGCCCCCTGGATGAGTTGTACGAACCCGGCACCTACATCTGTGCCGCCTGCTACCTGCCGCTTTTCGACTCGGAAACAAAATTCGACAGCGGCACGGGATGGCCAAGCTTCCACGCACCCATCCGGCACGCTCATGTAGGCACCCGGCGCGACTTCCGGCTGCTGATGCCCCGCACCGAATACCATTGCGCCCGCTGTGGCGGCCATCAGGGCCATGTCTTCAACGATGGTCCGGAACCCACCGGGCAGCGCTGGTGCAATAACGGCCTGGCCCTGCGCTTTGTACCCGAAGGCAACGACTTGCCCGAACTGCGAGGCTCCTGATGAGAACGAGAAACTTGTGCGCCATGATCGTCGCGCTGCTACTTTGCACCAGTACCGGGTTTCACGCCCATGCGGGCGAAAGAGCCACGGCGGTCTTTGCCGGCGGCTGTTTCTGGTGCATGCAGCCGCCCTTTGATGAACTGGAAGGCGTCCTCTCCACCACCGTGGGCTATACCGGCGGAGATCTGGAAGCACCTTCCTACGAGCAGGTCACGGCAGGCGAAACCGGTCACCTGGAAGCGGTGAGGGTGACCTATGACCCGAAGCGGATCGGGTACCCGGAACTGCTGGAAGTGTTCTGGCGCAATGTGGACCCGCTGGACGACGGCGGACAGTTCTGTGACCGCGGTAACCACTACCGCTCCGCGATTTTTCACGGAAGCGAACGCGAACGTGAACTGGCCGAAGAGTCGAAGCGGGCCCTGGAGGAGTCGGGCCGCTTTGAACAGCAGGTGGTAACGGGCATCCGTGAGCGCGGCGCCTTTTACGAAGCCGAGGACTATCACCAGAACTATTACCGGAAGAATCCGTTGCGCTATCGCTTCTATGTAACCCGCTGCGGCCGCAAGGAACGTCTCGAAGAGCTCTGGCCCTGACGGGGTCCGCCGCGATTGGCAAGGGATTTCACCGCGGGCGCTGACCGAGTGTCAACGGAACCTCGACCGGTTCACCGTCGCGCATCAGGGTCAGTGTGACCCGGTCGCTGGGGCGAGTGGGCTCCAGTGCGGCGAGCATTTCGGACACCGAGGTGACAGGCTCGCCGTTCATGGCAACGATCACATCCCCTTCCACGGGCAGCACCCAGCGTCCATAACGAATCCGGCGGCCTTCGCCGCCGTCGCGCAGCCCGGCATGTTCCGCGTTACCGCCGGGCAGCACCCTGGTGACAAGAATGCCCTGATGCTGATCCATGCCGGCGACCCGGGCCAGGCGCCGGTCCAGGGCAATGCCTTCGATATCCACCCAGCCACGACGGACCGTCCCGGTCTCGAGAATATCACCGACAATGCGCGCGACGACATCGGAAGGTACCGCCATGCCGATCCCCACACTGCCCGGCGATGGCGAAACCATCAGGGTATTCATGCCAATCAGCTCACCCCTGGAATTGAGCAACGGCCCGCCCGAGTTTCCGGGATTGATGGCCGCATCGGTCTGGATCAGATTGCGCATCAGAAAACCGGACGGCATCTGCACCGGGCGGTTCAGTGCCGAGACCACCCCCGTGGTCAGCGAACCTTCCAGCCCGAAGGGATTGCCCAGGGCCACCGCCTTCTGACCCACCTGCAAAGTGCCGCTCTCGGCACGCGGAATCCGGTGCAGTTGACGTCCCTGCGGGTCAAACCGAAGCACCGCCACATCCATCTCGGGATCCGTTCCCACAAGCGTGGCCGGGTAGTGGCTGCCGTCAAAGAGTGTAACCACCAGCCGCTGTGCTCCCTCCACCACATGATGATTGGTCACCACGATACCCCGGCCATCAATAATGAAGCCGCTGCCCGCTCCCCCGTCGGGAAAGGCACCACCAAAGCGCGTGGTGAAAACCCGCAGCGACGTCACACTGACCACGGCCCGGCTTCGCTCGCGATACAGGTGAACCGTGTTGATCTCGTCCGGCCCCAGCCCTTCCGTGCGCAACGGGGGCATCTCCGGCTCCTCGGGAACCCCCTGGGTATAGGGGACTTCGAAACGATCCACGTACTGGGGCGCTTCACGAATATCCAGCAGCCCGGCACAGCCACCCAGGAACGGGACCATGGCCAGCAGTAACCGGGTACTCCGGCGCGCCATGAACTTCGGGATCAGTGTTTCCATTTGTACCGACCCGGACCGAGGAAGATCAGCGCCAGCGCGGTGAAAAGATAGAAGCCCTGCAGCTCCAGTTGCCAGCCGCCATGGGCGGTGAGGCTGAACACCTCATGCATATGCATCAGACCAATGGCGAACAGCATGTTCACCACCATCAGCGCGGCACCCAGGCGTGTGTAGAAGCCGACAATCACCATCAGCGGCGCCAGGACCTCGCCCACATAGACGCCATAGGCGAGCAATTCCGGAAAGGGCGTGGTCGCCAGCGTATCGCGGATATGCCCCACGCCATTGAGAATCTTGTGCACCCCGTGAAGCAGCATGAGCACGCCCAGGGTCAGACGCAGGATCAGTTTGCCGAGGTCGGGGTTGTGCATGAACAGTCTCCCAGCCGAAAGGGTTCAGCCTACCACAGGAGGCGTTCATTGCAGCAGGGCGCACCCGGGGGTGCAGTGGTGGGCGGCGAGTGGCGAGTGGCGAGTGGCGAGTGGCGAGTGGCGAGTGGCGAGTGGCAAGAAAGTCATGAACTTTACCCCGGGCGTCTACAGTATGGCCCCTCTCCCATCAAGAGGGTGTCGTACCCCCCCTCTCCCCTCGTGGGAGAGGGTTGGGGAGAGGGGAAGGCTACGGCAGCCCCACTGCTTGATGCTTCCCCGTAATTCGATTCCCCTCTCCCTGTTCCTCTCCCACGGCGGGGAGAGGGAACCCTCCAGCAAGGGCGCGAAGCCCTGGATTCCGGGACGGTGCCAGATTCTTCGCGCTGCAAGCAGCGCTCCTACATGGGTTTCTACGACACCCTCTCCAAGGGAGAGGGGAGCAAAGGGCAGCCCTTCGGGGCGCAGTGGCGGCGCGGTGGTTACGGAGCGGTGGTGATGGAAACGGGAACGCGGCGACGGCCCCAGCGGCCGGGTTCGGCACTGAAGTGGCCGGGGCAGGCGGTGCCGCAGTGACGGCAACGGCCGTGCTCATCCAGAGCATAATGGCCAAGCCGGAACCAGTCGCGCTCGATAAGCAACGCGCCGCAGCCGTGACACCAGGTGCTGCCTCCCTCGCTGTCATGCACGTTGCCGGTATAGGCGTGACGCACACCCTGGTCCAGGGCGATGCGCCGTGCCCGCGACAGGGTGGACGCTGGCGTCGGCGGCGCGTCGCGGAGCTTGAAGTCCGGATGAAAGGCGGTGAAGTGCATGGGCACGTCCCGGCCCAGATGCTCCACCACCCAGCGGCACATCTGCTCAAGTTCCTCGTCGGAATCGTTGTAGCCGGGAATCAGTAGCGTGGTCAGTTCCATCCACACATCGGTTTCATGGTGTACGTATTCCAGGGTCTCCAGCACCGGCGCCAGCTGTGAACCGGTCACCTTGCGGTAGAACTCCTCGGTGAACGCCTTGAGGTCGAAATTGACGGCATCCATGGCGGCAAAGAACTCCCGGCGTGGCGCGTCACAGATATAACCGGCGGTGACCGCCACCGAGTGGATGCCCCGCTCGCGGCACGCCGCCGCCACATCCAGCGCGTATTCGTGAAAGATCACCGGATCATTGTAGGTATAGGCCACGGAACGGCAGCCCATTCTTGCAGCGGTTTCGGCAATGCCCTCGGGCCGTGCCTGATCCATGAGGGTGTCCATCTCCCGGGACTTGGAGATATCCCAGTTCTGGCAGAACTTGCAGGCAAGATTGCAGCCCGCGGTGCCGAACGAGAGCACGGAGGAGCCGGGGTAATAGTGATTCAGGGGCTTCTTCTCGATGGGATCCACGCAGAAGCCGGAGCTGCGCCCCCAGGTGGTCAGCACCACCTGGTCGTCCACGCGGCCGCGCACGAAACAAAGCCCCCGTTGTCCCTCGCGCAGCTTGCAGGCGCGCGGGCAGATATCACACTGGATGCGCCCGTCGTCCAGCCGGTGCCAGTGCTCCGTCGGCACCACACCGGGGTCACTCAGGCTGATTTGTTCGTTCGTCGGTCCACTCATATCTGTACCTGAGACCATGGTGAAACCTGAAGGTTTCGGCAACAACCGGCCTGCTGGCCCCTTGAAGCCAGCGCCGGGTGGTTCCATATTACCCGGTATGGAAGCGATACGACCCGAAGCCGTGGCCGGGCTCTTCTACCCGGGCGAACGCTCCGCGCTGCAACGCGAGGTATCCGGGTTACTGGAGTGGGCCCGCACGCAGGAGACACCAGGACAGACCCCGCCCAGGGCAGTGGTGGCCCCGCACGCAGGCTATCCCTTTTCCGGCGCCCTGGCTGCCCGGGCCTATGCCCATATTGCTCCCTTTGCCGAGCGCTACCAGCGCGTGTTGCTGCTCGGCCCGTCGCACCGGGTGCCACTGCGGGGGCTGGCGGCCAGTACCGCCGGGGCCTTCCGCACCCCGCTTGGAGACATTGCCCTGGACCGGAGGGAATGTGAGGCACTGGTGGCGCTGGCGAACGTGGAGCAGCGGGATGACGCCCATGCGCACGAACACAGCCTGGAAGTTCATCTGCCCTTTCTACAGACGCTGCTGGGCGACTTCCGGCTCATTCCGGTTGTGGTGGGCGATGCTTCGGCACGGCAGGTGGCCCCGGTGATCGAGCGCTACTGGGACGATCCGGCCACGCTCATCGTCATCAGCACCGACCTGAGTCATTTTCTCGACTACGACAGGGCCCGGGCGGTGGATCGGCGGACCTGCGATGCGGTCGAGGCGCTGGATTACAATGCCCTTGCCCATGAGCAGGCCTGCGGCCGCAACCCGCTGCGTGGGCTGCTGGCGGTGGCGAAGGACCGGGGCGCGGGAGCAACCACCCTGGGGCTGTACAACTCCGGCGACGTGACCGGCGACCGCAGCCGGGTGGTGGGCTACGGCGCCTGGCTGGTGCAATGACACCCGCGCAACAGAACCAGCTTCTTGACCTGGCGCGACAGACCATTGGCCGCGTACTGAAAGGCCGTGCGCCGCCACCGCCACTGGAACGGGTCACGGACCCGGCCCTGCACGAACCGGGCGCGAGCTTCGTGACCCTCTATCTGGAAAACGCCCTGCGCGGCTGCGTCGGCTCCCTGGAAGCCCTTCAGCCCCTGGCCCGGGATGTGGCGGCCAACGCACTGGCTGCCGCGTTCCGGGATCCGCGTTTCGACCCCCTGGAACAGACAGACTTCGCGCGCACGCGCATCCATCTTTCGGTACTGGATGAGCCGGAACCGGTTGCCTTCAGGGATGAAGAGGAACTGCTCGGCAAGCTTCGCCCATTGCGCGACGGCCTCGTGCTCACCGCCGGCGAAAGACGGGCCACCTTCCTTCCGGCGGTCTGGGAGCAACTCCCCGACCCGCGGGAATTCCTCGAGCGTCTGCGTCACAAGGCGGGCCTGCCGGAAGATTTTCCGCTGACCCGGGCGCGCATTGAACGCTACGAGGTTCGGTCATTTTCCGAGGAAGGTTGAGGGTCGGGGTCGGGGTCGGGGTCAGTGGTCGGTGGTCGGTGGTCGGTGGTCGGTGGTCAGGCAGGGTGCGCGGCGTGTACGGGGTGAACACCCTGCCCGACCGCTGACCACTGACTACGGATCGCCGACGAGTGACCGCCGATCACCGACCAGCCTCATTCCCATTCGATGGTCGCGGGGGGTTTCGAGGAAATGTCATAGGTGACGCGGCTGATACCGGGGATCTCGTTGATGATTCGCGACGAGACCCGTTCCAGGAATTCGGCGTCGAGCCGGGCGGGACGGGCGGTCATGAAATCGATGGTTTCCACGGCGCGCAGTGCCACTACATACTCGTAACGGCGGGTATCGCCCACCACGCCCACGGACTTGACCGGCAGGAAAACGGCAAAGGCCTGACTGACCTGGTGGTAATAGCCGGCATCCAGCAGTTCCTGAATGAAGATATGATCGGCCAGGCGCAATGTATCGGCGTATTCCTTCCTGACCTCGCCGAGAATGCGCACGCCCAGGCCCGGCCCGGGAAACGGATGCCGGTAGACCATGTCGTAGGGAAGCCCCAGCTCCAGGCCGATCTTGCGCACTTCGTCCTTGAACAGCTCGCGCAATGGCTCGACCAGCTTGAGCTTCATGTTCTCCGGCAGGCCGCCCACATTATGGTGCGACTTGATCACATGGGCCTTGCCATTCTTGTTGCCCGCGGATTCGATCACGTCCGGATAGATGGTGCCCTGGGCCAACCACTGCGTATCACGCAGCTTTACCGCTTCGCGCTCGAAGATGCTGATAAAGGCGTTGCCGATAATGCGGCGCTTGTCTTCCGGGTCTTCCACGCCACGCAGCAGATCAAGAAACTCGTCCTCGGCGTCCACCCGCAGCACCCGCACACCCATGTTCAGCGCGAACATTTCCATGACCTGTTCGCCCTCGCCGTGGCGCAGCAGGCCGTTGTCCACGAATACGCAGGTAAGCTGGTCGCCGATGGCGCGGTGCAGCAGCGCCGCCGTCACCGATGAGTCCACGCCGCCGGACAGCCCCAGCAGCACTTCCTCTTCACCCACCTGGGCGCGGATCTTCTCCACCGCATCATCAATGATGGTGCCCGGCGTCCAGAGCTTCTCGCAGGCACAGATACCACAGACAAAACGCTCGAGGATGCGTCCGCCCTGGAGGGTGTGGGTGACTTCCGGATGGAACTGGAGCCCGTAGAGACGACGGTTTTCGTCGGCCATGCCGGCCACCGGACAGGAATCGGTGGCGGCGATCACGGAAAAACCGGCTGGCACCGCTTCGACGCGGTCGCCGTGACTCATCCACACATCCAGAAACTCACGACCCTCTTCCTCATGATCGACAATACCGTCCAGCAGTGTACCGGGCTGCTCCTTGATCACCCGCGCGTAGCCAAACTCATGACGGTCCCCCTGCACCACGGAACCGCCAAGCTGTCCGGCAAGCGCCTGCATGCCGTAACAGATACCCAGCACGGGCACGCCCAGTTCGAACAGCTCCGCCGGAACCCGGGGAGTTTCCTCCAGGGTCACCGTCTCGGGCCCGCCGGAGAGAATCACGCCGGACGGGTCGAACTCGCGCAGCTCCGACTCGTCCAGATCAAAGGGGCGGATCTCGCAGAACACGCCGATTTCCCGAACACGCCGCCCGATCAGCTGGGTGTACTGGGAACCGAAGTCCAGGATGAGAATGCGGTGGGAATGAATGTCGGTCATGCGTCACGAAATACCAGCTGATGAATCGGTCCGGACCCTGACAGGCCCGGAAAGGAATGGACGATCACGCCCGGACCAGGCTCTTCTTCCCCTTGTCCCTTGCCCCTTGCCCCTTGCCCCTCTTTCTCCTACCCCACCGGGTAGTTGGGTGCTTCCTTCGTGATCGACACATCATGCACATGCGATTCGCGCATGCCCGCGTTGGTCACCTTCACGAACTGGCTCTTGCTGCGCATTTCCTCGACATCGCGGCATCCGGTGTAGCCCATCGAGGCCCGCAGCCCGCCCATCAACTGGTGGACGATATTGGTCATCGGCCCCTTGTAGGGTACGCGGCCCTCGATGCCTTCGGGCACCAGTTTTTCCACGCCGGATTCCGGGTCCTGGAAATAGCGGTCGGCGGAGCCGGTCTCGCCGGACATGGCGCCCAGCGAGCCCATGCCGCGATAGGACTTGTAGTAACCGCCCTGGAAAAGCTCCACTTCACCGGGTGCCTCCTCGGTGCCCGCCAGCAGCGAGCCGATCATCACCACATTGGCCCCCGCGGCAACGGCCTTGGCCAGATCGCCGGAGAAACGGATGCCGCCATCGGCGATCAGCGGGATTTCGGTATCGGCGAGTGCCTCGGCCACTTCCGAGATGGCGGTAATCTGGGGCACGCCGATGCCGGCGACGATGCGGGTGGTGCAGATGGAGCCGGGACCGATGCCCACCTTGACCGCGTCCACGCCCGCACTGGCCAGGTCCCGGGCGGCGGCGGCGGTGGCGATATTGCCGGCGACCACCTGCAGTTCCGGGAAGCTTTCCTTCACCCAGCTCACATGGTCGAGCACGCCGCGCGACTGGCCATGGGCGGTATCGACCACCACCAGATCCACACCCGCGTCCACCAGTGCGCGCACCCGGTCGCGGGAATCCTCGCCCACACCCACGGCCGCGCCCACCCGCAGACGGCCCTGGGAATCCTTGCAAGCATCCGGGAAACGGCGGGATTTCTCGATGTCCTTGACGGTAATGATGCCGCGCAGCGCACCGCTTTCATTCACCACCACTACCTTCTCGATGCGGTGCCTGTGCAGAAGCTGCTGGACGTCCGTGGCACTGGCGCCTTCCTGCACCGTCACCAGCCGGTCCTTGCCGGTCATGACCGCCGAGACGGGCTGGTCGTATTCGGTAACGAAGCGTGTATCCCGGCTGGTCACGATGCCCACCACTTCTTCCCCGGAGACCACCGGCACCCCGGAGATATTGTGGGCCTCGGTGATCTGCAGCAGCTCGCGCACGGTGGCGTCCGGTCCGATGGTGACCGGGTCCTTGACCACGCCGCTTTCGTATTTCTTGACCAGGCGCACGTGTCTGGCCTGTTCCGCCGGCTCCATGTTCTTGTGGAGAATGCCGATGCCGCCCTCCTGGGCCATGCCGATGGCCAGGCGGTACTCGGTCACCGTATCCATGGCGGCGGACACCAGGGGCAGATTCAGGGTGATATCGCGGGTAAGCCGGCTGCGCAGACAGACGTCCCGGGGCAGTACGTCCGAATAGGCAGGGAGCAGGAGAACATCATCGAAGGTAAGTGCCTCTTGCACGATCCGGAGCATGGGCGATCCCGCTGTTGGTGTGATGAAATAAGCCGTGCATTATAGGCCAGCACCGCGGCCAGGGTAAATCAGCGCTTTGCCGGCGCCCTCAGGGCCCGCGCGGAACGGCCTGCCCGCACCCGAACAGGGAGAATCCGGCTCCATGAACGATGCCAGCACCCCGACGCAACAGCGCATTTACTCGGTCAGCCACCTGAACCTGGAAGCCCAGGGACTGCTGGAAGGAGGCTTCCCGCTGATCTGGGTCGAAGCGGAGCTGTCCAATCTGGCAAGGCCCGCCTCCGGGCACCTGTATCTGACCCTCAAGGACGACCGGGCGGAGGTGAAGGCGGCCATGTTCCGCAACCGCAATCGCCTGCTGCGGTTCGAACCGCGCAACGGCATGCAGGTGCTGGTGCGCGCCCGCGTGACGCTCTATATCCCCCGGGGCAGTTTCCAGCTGGTCATCGAGCACATGGAGGAAGCCGGCGAAGGGCGCCTGCGGCGGGAATTCGAGGCATTGCGGGCGAAGCTGCAGCAAGAGGGGCTGTTCGCCACCGAGCGCAAGAAACCGCTGCCCGCCATGCCCCGGCAGATCGGCGTGATCACCTCGGCCTCCGGGGCCGCCATCCGCGACATCCTGCAGGTGCTCGCCCGGCGCTGCCCGCAGGTGCCGGTGCTGATCTATCCGGCGGCGGTGCAGGGCCGGGAGGCGCCGGCGCAACTGCGCGCGGCGCTGACCCTGGCCAATGCCCGCGACGACTGTGATCTGCTCATCCTGGCCCGCGGCGGTGGCTCGCTGGAGGACCTGCAGGCCTTCAATGACGAACAGCTGGTCCGGGATGTGGCCGCCAGCCGGATTCCCGTGATTTCCGCGGTGGGCCACGAATCGGACATATCCCTGGCCGATCTGGCCGCCGACCTGCGCGCGCCCACCCCTTCGGCGGCCGCCGAACAGGCCGCCCCGGACACTGGCCTGCTGGCCGAGCGGCTGGCCGTCGCCCGCCGGCGTCTGGCGCGACGCATGGATCAGGCGCTGGCCGAGAACCGCCAGCGCCTGGAGACGCTGACCCGGCGCCTGGTGCATCCGGAGCGGGCCCTGCAGCAGTACGCCCAGCGCCTTGATGAGCTTGCCGCCAGGCTGCAACGCCAGTGGACCCATCAGATGCGGATGCACCGCCAGCATCTGGGCCAGCTCGAGCGGCGGCTGGTGGCGCGCAATCCCGCCGCCTTGCTGGCCACGCACCGCCGGCACCTGCAGGGCCTGGAAAAACGCCTGGCCCCGCCGGTACGGCGTCAGTTGGCCGAGCACCGCCGCAGTCTGCATCAGCTGGGGCAGCGGCTGCACACCGCCAGTCCGCTGGCCACGCTCGAACGTGGCTACAGCATCACCCTGGCCGACGACGCGGTGGTCACCTCCGTGGAGCGGCTGGAGCCCGGCACACTGCTGCGCACCCGGCTGGCCGACGGCGAGCTGGAAAGCCGTGTCACGCAGGTTCTTCCGGCTGGCGAAGATAACGACTGACCACTTCCAGCAACTGATCGCGCTGGAAGGGCTTGGCCACATAGTCATCCATGCCCGCGTCCAGGCAGCGCCCGCGCTCGCCTTCCAGCGCGTTGGCGGTCAGCGCCACCACCGGCACGGGCTCCGCCGCCCGCTCGGCCTCCCGGTCCCGCAGGCGCCGGGTGGCTTCCAGCCCGTCCATGACGGGCATCTGCACGTCCATCAGCACACAGTCCACAGCGCTTTCATCCAGTTTCTCCAGGGCGTGGCGACCATCCCGGGCACAGAGTACGTCCACGCCGCTGGCGGCCAGCATGCGTTCGGCCACCATGCGGTTCACGTCATTGTCTTCCACCAGCAGCACCCGGCCCTCCAGCCGGCGGCCGGCGGGCCGCTCCGTGTTCTCCACCTCGCAGGCGGCACGGCCCTCCAGTTCCAGCTCCAGGGCGAACTCACTGCCTCCCTCCGGCAGCGCCGCGCCCCACAGTCGACCGCCCAGCAGATCCGCCAGGCGCCGGGAGATCGCCAGACCCAGCCCGGTGCCCCCGAAGCGCCGGGAGGTGGAGTTCTCGAGCTGGCTGAACGCTTCAAAGAGACGGGGTATCTGCTCCTCGGGAATGCCGAGGCCGGAATCGCGCACCCGGACACGGAAACCGTAACGGAACGGCTCCCGGCGCATGAGTTCCACATGCACATCCACGCCCCCGTGCTCGGTAAACTTCACGGCGTTGGACACCAGATTGGTCAGAATCTGGCGCAGGCGCAGGGGGTCGGAGCGAAGCTGCACACCCTCCAGGCTCTCCAGGCCATGCAGATTCAGGTCGAGCCCCTTCTCCTCGGCCAGGTAGCGGAAGTTCATGACACAGTGCTGGATCAGTTCGTCCGGAGAAAAGAACAGCTCCTCGATTTCCAGACGCCCGGATTCGATCCGGGAGAAATCCAGGATGTCGTTGATCACTTCCATCAGGTGACTGGTGGACTCCAGCGCCGCCTGGATGTACTCGCCCTGCTCGTCGTCCATGCCGGTGGTCTGCATCAGCTGGAGCATGCCCAACACCCCGTTCATGGGCGTTCTCAGCTCATGGCTCATCATCGCCAGGAACTCGCTTTTCGCCTGATTGGCCGATTCGGAGCGCCGCCGGGCCTCCACCAGTTCACGCATGGCCCTTTCCTGCTCCCGGCGGGCCTCTTCCAGATTGGCGGCCAGCTCGTTGATGTCGCCCTGCAGCGTGCCCAGTTCCCCGTCCAGGGGGCTTACGCCGCGTACATGGTAGTCACCGTCACGGATCACACGGACCAGCCGGGAAAGGCTCCGCAGCGGTCTGGAAATGTTGCCGCCCATTCGCCGGGCGATCCACAGTGCCACCAGAATCGCCATGAGCACCGGCGCCGCGCTGGTCAACAGTATCTCGCGCTGGCGGGCCGCCACCCAGTGATCGGAAAGGCCCACCACCACCTCGCCGACCAGATCGGCCCGGCCGGTCTCCGTGCCTTCCGACATGGCCGCCGGCTGACGATAGATGCTGGCACTGAAACGGTAGAGCTCGTCCGGGTCGACGCTTCCCTCCCCGTCGGGCGCCACCTCGCGCGACAACAATCGGCCCGCGGCATCGCGAAAAATCACCAGGCGCAGATTCTCGTGCTCGAAGGCATGGCGTGCCTGGCGCCGCAGGTCCGCACGGTTGCCCGAAAGCACACCGTATTCGGAAGCCGAGGCCAGATGCCGCGCAAGAAACTCCCCCTGTTCCCGCAATTCCGTCTCCGCGTCGGCGAAGCGCTGCCAGGTCAGCAGGCCCACCAGCAAAAGCAACAGGATCAGCGCAGGGACGATGCCCAGCAACTGAAGCTGGCGGTGAAGGCCGAGACCGGCTTTCATCGCCGCACCTCCAGTTCCCTGCGCAGCACGCCGGATGTATCCACGGGCAGCTCAAAGGTCTTCGCCACCCGTTCGTTGACCGCCACCGAAACCGCGGCGGGAAACGCCGGAGCGGGCAGGCGTCCCTCGTCACGGAAGCTGGCAAGCCACTGAACGACCTGGGCGGCAAGATCTTCGCGGGGGTAGTACATGGACGCCACGCTGCCGGCCTCGACAAAGGCCGCATCCGGCCCCACCACCGGCCGGTTCTGCCGGTACCCGGTCAGCAGCACCAGCCGCGCGGTGGCGGGGCTGTAAAGCTCGCTGTCAGCCACGGCAAGCAACAGGTCCACCCGGGGCAGCAACCGGGCCAGCGCAACACCCAGTTCATCGCGGTCCTCCACCCTGCGGGTTTCCAGCGAAAGGCCGAGATGGTCCGCATAGCCGGGCAGATAGGACCCGGCCCATCGCGACTCCGGGCCCAGCAGCAGCCCCACCCGGCTGGCCGTGGGCAGCAGGCGCGAGACAAGGCGAAGCTGCAATGCGGGGTCCATCTCGCGGAACAGCCCGGTACAGCTACAGCCGCGCCGCCAGGCCCCGAGAAGCTCTGCGCGTGGCACATCCACCGCCACAACCGGGCGGTTTCCCTTCAGGGCCCGGCGGAAGGCCTCGCCGCCCACGGCCACCACCATGTCGCCATCTCCGGGTTCGGCCTGGCCGATATCCCGTTGCGCCAGCTCCTGCCCCAGCAGGTCGGAAAAGTTCTCGTCGGCGGCGAGCACCGTCACGGAAAACGACGCGCCTGCCGGTCCGTGGACCGCCAGCAGTATCAGCAGCACCAGCGCTGGCCAGATCCTTGCCACCCGTTGCCCTCCGTCACCACAGGCCCAGTGAAGCCGAAAGCCAGAAGCGATTGCGCTCGCCGCGAACATTCTCCTCGAACACCACCGGCTCATCGGCCCGATCATGTTCGATTGCGCCGCGCAACACCAGCTCCGTGCCGCCCAGGGGATAACGCCAGGAAAGATGGGCCCCGAGCCGCTCATACCGGAATTCGTTGTAATCAGTGGCGCGATGCCAGGTGCCCGAAAGCTGCAGCGATCGGGTCACCTCATAGCGCCACAGTAGACTGTTGCTTTCCTCCGGAGCGAAACGCCCCTCGGCATTGCGGCGGTTTTCCAGCCGGTTGCGCATCAGGGTGCCGCGCACATAATGCCGGGGCGAGAGGTGCCAGCCCAGTTCCCCTTCCCAGCCCTGATGATGCACCCAGCTGTCATTGTGCGCTTCGAGATCGAACAGCGACATCCGCGAGACCACCAGATCGCGAAGGGATTCATGGTAGAAGCGCAGATCCAGTTCCAGCCCGCCGAAGCGCCCGAAATAGCCCAGTTCCCGGGACTTGATCCGCTCCGGCTTCAGGCCCCCGGAAATGGTCTGGGTGATAAAGAAATCGGGATGGGGCTGGCCCAGCAAGTCCGGATCGGAGGCGAAATCATCGGGAATATTTTGAAGACGAATGGTGGTGTCGCCGTCCGTTTCCACCAGATCCAGCGCCCGCACTGCCTCGGACCAGACCATGCGCACGCCATGGCCCGGTGCCGGGATCATGGTTACCGCCGCACGCGGGGAGAAAAAGCTGTCGTTGGTATCATGGTGTTCCCAGTAGCCGCCCAGGTTCACGCGCAACGGCTCGCCCGGAGACAGCTCCAGATTGGCGAAGGCACGCCGGGAGGTATTGGAAGCCGCGCCGGAAGCATAGGCCAGGGACTCGGCCCGGTCATGGCGCAGGTTCAACCCGGTGACCAGCCGGGCGTATTCGCTCAGGTGCACCGTATCCTGAATCTCCAGGTCCAGACGTTCCTCCACCACGTCCACCAGAAAGTCCCCGCAGAACGGATCCAGCCCGGAACCGGTGAGCTCGTCGTGGCGCTCGTACAGGGGGGAGTCATCGTCCTGCAGTGCCTGCTGGAGCGCCTGCATGGTCGCCTGCAGGTCGCGATCGTTTTCCTCGTAGAGATCCCGCATCTCACCGGAGAAGAACACCCCGCCTCCCGGCCCGGGCTCGCCGCTGGCCGGATCGCGGATGCAAAGCCCCATGCTTCGCTCGGCATTGGCGCGCTGGCCGTACAGCTGCACGCTCAGGCTGTGCGCTGGCGAGAAGAGTCTCTGCCATTTGAATTGCGCGAACTGTTCGTCGCTGAGTGTCTGTTGTTCCCGGGTCTGGGTGGCAAATGCCTCGATACTGTCCGAGGGAGGCACCTCAATGCTGGTCCGGGAGACTCCGGCGAAAAACTCCAGCTCATCGCGCGGGGAGAGATCATGGCTGTAGCGCAGGTTCAGCGACTCCACCTTCTTGGCGTCCGGGTAGTCCATGTCCTCCGGTCCTTCATAGCCATCATCCCCGCGACGCTCCACGGTCATGCGCAGGGCTCCAGGCCCGCTCTGGGCGGCCACCGTGCCGCGTGCGTCACGGACCCCGTTATTGCCACGCCGGCGCTCCATTTCCACGCCGGTAACATCCCGCGGATGACGCGTGATGATGTTGATCACACCGGTCATGGCATTGGCCCCGTACAGGGCCGAGTTGGGCCCGCGCGTGATTTCGATGCGCTCGACATCCTCGATGGAAAGCGGCATGTCGTTCCACATGACCCGGGCCAGCCCCGGACGCTGCTGGGTGCGCCCGTCGACCAGCACCTGCATGCGCCGGGTACTGCGAGCCTGGGTGGCATGATAGGCCACGGTGGGAATATTGCCCTGCACCTTTTCGGCGCTCATGCCCGGCACCAGCCGGAACAGCTCCCAGATCTCCCGGGCTCCGGAGGCGCGGATCAGGTCCCGGTCGATCACGGTGACGCTGGCGGGAACTTCTTCCCGG
This sequence comes from Alcanivorax sp., assembly GCA_007135015.1. Taxonomy (GTDB): domain Bacteria; phylum Pseudomonadota; class Gammaproteobacteria; order Pseudomonadales; family Alcanivoracaceae; genus SLJS01. Next base: position 26,209 of record SLJS01000146.1, read on the forward strand.
GGCTGACGCAGGCGCGCCGGAGTCAGCACCTTGGGGACAGTGTTCCCCGAAGCCGATACCGAGCCCCCGGAAGCCGCGGATTCACCCGCGCTGACAACGCCCCCCATGGCAACAAGCGCACAGCAGAACAGGACCTTCCCCCGATGCACAGACCCCAGCTCCGTATTTCTTATTAGGAAGTCGTCCAGATATGATGATTAAGTAGCAGAATCTGTACTATGGTGCCTTTTTGTTACCCGAATCACAAACAGAATCCGCTACGCACAAGCGTACATCGGAGCAAAACCCCCGAAACAGGAAAAAATGCAGAAAACGAAAGGTTGCACCACATCACCATGCCAAAACGGCCCTGGCCGGGTCGTTATTCAGCGCCGGTTATGACGCAGCAGGCGCTTGCGCCGCTTGCGCTGGCGCGGGGTGAGGGGATTGGACTTGCCTTCCCAGGGGTTGCGCCCGGATTTGAACTCCACGCGCACCGGCGTGCCCTCCAGTTCCAGCAGCTGTCGGAAACGGTTTTCCAGATAGCGCCGGTAGCCGTCCGGCAGCGCCTCGACCTTGTTGCCGTGAATCACGATGCGTGGCGGGTTCCCGCCGCCGATATGGGCATAACGCAGTTTGGGCCGGTGGCGGCCGATCATCGGCGGGGAATGTTCACTGACCAGATCTTCCAGCAGGCGGGTAAGGCGGCCGGTGCTGACCTTCGGGAAGGCCGAGGCCTTCGCCCGGTCGATCAGTTCGTAGAGGTCCCCGACGCCGGTGCCGTGCAGCGCCGAGGTGAACTGCACCCGGATCCAGGGGGCGAAACCCAGTTGCTCGCCGAGCTGCTGGCGCACCCGCAGACGAAAGTCCTGTGACAATCCGTCCCACTTGTTCAGGGCCACCACCACGGAGCGACCGGCCTCCAGAACATGGGCCAGCAGGTGCTGGTCCTGGTCGGTCATGCCCTCGCGGGCGTCCACCACCAGCACCACCACCTCGGCGGCCTCCACCGCCTGCATGGCCTTGATCACCGAGAACTTTTCCACTGCCTCGAATACCCGGCCCCGGCGGCGCACTCCGGCGGTATCGATCAGAAGGTAGCGCCGGCCGGCACGCTCCAGTGGTACGTGGATGGCATCGCGGGTGGTTCCGGCCTCGTCATAGACCACCACCCGTTCCTCGCCGAGCATGCGGTTGAGCAGGGTGGACTTGCCCACATTGGGCCGGCCCAGAATCGCCACCCGGGTTTCCTCGCCCTCCTCCGCCGACTCCGGCTCCGCGACGGGAAAATCGGCCAGCGATTCCTCGATGAGCCCGCGAACGCCCCGGCCATGGGCGGCGGCGATGGCGTGCAATCGCGGGAAGCCCAGGGCATGAAAATCAGCGCTGGCTACTTCCGGGTCCAGACCGTCGGTCTTGTTGACCACCAGGTGCACGGGCTTGTCCAGCACGCGCAGCTGCGCGGCCAGTTCCTCGTCCGCCGAGTTGATCCCGGCGCGGCCATCGACCAGAAAGAACACCAGGTCGGCCTCCTCCAGCGCCGCCCGGGCCTGGTCGGTGATGGGCGCGACCACGCCTTCCAGGCCTTCGCCGATACCGCCGGTATCGATCACCATGAAGGGGCGCTCGCCCAGACGTCCATGGCCGTACTTGCGGTCCCGGGTCAGTCCGGGCAGTTCCGCCACCAGGGCATCACGGCTGCGGGTAAGCTGGTTGAACAGGGTGGATTTACCCACATTGGGCCGCCCCACCAGCGCAATAACGGGCTTCATCTCGTTACCTGGTCATCGCGCTCGCGCAATTCGTAGGCGGCCAGCCAGCCGCGGCTGCCCAGCGCATAGAGCACACCGTCGCGAACCACCGGTGTCGCCGCCATGCCCTGCGGTTGATGGGGGTGACGCATCACCAGGTGTCCGGTCTCTCCGTCAAGCCAGTGCAGATACCCCTCACTGTCGGCGGTGACCACATAACCGCCGTGCACCACCACCCCGGTAAGCCCGCCCCGGTCGGAAAGCGCGTCCTGACGCCAGAGGTCGTTACCGGAGCGCGAATCCAGTGCCCAGACATTGCCGTCGTTGTCCGCCACATAGAGCCTGCCTCCATCGGCGGCGACGGGCGCATGGGTGGACATGGGCCGGTTCCACAGTGGTCCGCCGGAATGACGTTCCAGGCGCATGGCGTTGCCCTGGTAATTGGCCACATAGAGCGCGGAGCCCTCGAGAACCAGGTTATTGGTGACATCCACCAGCCGTTCCAGCTCCGAACGTCCGGTGGGTTCGGACACCCTGCGCTCCCAGACGGGTGCGCCGCTGGCGGTGTCCAGCGCCACCACCTTGCCGTTGGCCAGGCCGGCATACACCCGGTTGCCCGCGATCAGCGGCTCGCCGGTGCCCCGCAGGATCAGGATGGGAACAGACGAGTCGAAGGTCCAGTGGCGCTCGCCGGTGTCGCGCTCGAGCGCCACCACGCGACCGTCCAGGGTCTGGAATACCACCAGTTGTTCATTCACCGCCGGGGCGGCAAGCAGCTCACCGCCCAGCGAGGTGCGCCACAGCTGTGATCCGTCCCCGGTGTCCAGCGCCACTGCTTCGCCTTCACGAGTGCCGTACACCACCATGCTGAAGCCTGCGTACAGCCCGGTGGCAATACGATCCCCGGTGGACTTTCGCCAGATCCGGCTGCCGCTGTCGCGCTCGCGGGCATGGACCCGCCCGCGATGGTCCGCGGCATAGATCCGTTCCGAGGTCACCGCGGGAGCGAGATGCAGAAAGCCCTTGCCGATCCCGGCACCACTGTCCCGGGCCCAGAGGCGCTGGACGCGGTGCTCGGCGCGCTCGTCCTCCAGTTCGGGCATGGTCAGCGTCTCCGGCGGGCGCAGTCCGCACCCGCCGAGAAGCAACAGCGCAAAAAATACTACAAGGAGCCGATTCACGATGCGGACTTCAGATCGTCGAGTTTCATGCGCACCCGGTCACGTTCGCGGGGCGAGCCTTCCAGGATATCCAGGGCGGACTCGTAGGCCTGACGGGCGCCTTCAAGATCGCCCTGGCGGCGCAGGGCATCACCACGAACCTCCCGCGCCTGGCCTTCCCATGCCGGGGAAAAACCGCCGGCAAGCTGTTCCAGCGTGCGTTCCGTCTGGTCCATCTCCAGGTAGAGTCGTGCCAGGCGCATCCGGGCGGTGTATTCCAGATTCTCCGAGGCCGGACTGTCGGCCACACGCTGCAGATGTTCCGCCGCCTGTTCCAGCTCCCCGTCTTCCACCGCCAGCCGCGCCAGCATGAGGCTGGCATAGTCGGCGTAGGCGCTGCGGGGAAAGTCCTCCAGCAGCTGCTCCGCCGGCCCCTGCACCTGCTCCGGCGCGGCTCCGGCCGCGCCCTGGTCCAGCACCTGCGCCGCCGAGATCATGTTCTGGTACAACGCCGACGCCTCGGCGGAGGTGGCCTCCTGCTGCGCCTGCCACTGCCGCCAGCCAAGAATCAGCGCGATGGCGGCCACGATGGCCAGAATGGTGGTGAAACCGTGTTTCTCCCACCATTCGCGGATGATTTCCGCCTGTTCCTCTTCGGTGCGCACGAATCGTTCTCCCGTTTCAGTTCGGTGTCAGTAACTCGGCAAGCCGCGTTCCCAGTTGCCCGCGGGGCACTTCTTCCTGGGGCCCGTCCCCGCGCAGGGGCTTTACCGTGACGCTGTCGTTTTCCAGTTCCTGTTCCCCCAGCAACAGGGCCAGGTGCGCGCCACTACGGTCGGCCTTCTTCATCTGGCTCTTGAAGCTGCCGCCGCCGCAGTGGCAGACGATGCGCCGCCCGGGCAATGTATTGCGCAACTCTTCCGCCAGCAACAGCGCCGCCGTGGATTGTCCCGGCGCCACTATATAGAGTTCCGCGGGCGCCGGCAGTTCCGGAGTATTCTGCTCGAGCAGCAGAACCAGCCGCTCCAGGCCCATGGCGAAACCCACCGCCGGCGTGGAGCGCCCGCCGAGCTGCTCGACCAGCCCGTCATAACGCCCCCCGGCACAGACCGTGCCCTGGGCGCCCAGCGCGTCGGTGACCCATTCGAAAACGGTCCGGCCATAGTAGTCCAGCCCCCGCACCAGGCGAGGGTTGACCTCGTAGGCCAGCCCGGCGGCATCCAGCATGGCGCACAGCTCGCGAAAGTGCTCGCGGGCCTCGTCGCCCAGGTACTCCTCCAGGCGCGGTGCATCCTCGAGCACCTCCCGGGTGCCCGGGTCCTTGGTGTCCAGGATACGCAGCGGATTGCGCTCCAGCCGCCGCTGGCTGTCGTCGTCGAGACGCTCGCGGTGCCGTGAAAGATACGCAACGAGCGCTTCGCGGTAACGCCCGCGGTCCTCCGGCTCGCCCAGGCTGTTGAGTTCCAGCCGGACATGGTCGGCCAGCCCCAGCGCCCGCCAGATACGCGCGGTCATCAGGATCAGCTCGGCATCAATGTCCGGGCCGGACATGCCGAAGGTCTCCACGCCGATCTGGTGGAACTGACGATACCTGCCGGCCTGGGGACGCTCATGGCGGAACATGGGGCCGGCATACCAGAGCCGCTGAACCTGGTTGTGCAACAGCCCGTGCTCGCGGGCGGCGCGGACACAGCCGGCGGTCCCCTCGGGCCGCAGGGTCAGCGAATCGCCGTTGCGATCGGCGAAGCTGTACATTTCCTTTTCCACGATATCCGTGGCCTCGCCGATGGAGCGCCGGAAAAGCTCCGTGTGCTCCAGCACCGGCATGCGGATCTCGCCGTAGCCGTAACCGCAGAGCACCTCGCGTACACGGTCCTCCAGCCACTGCCAGAGGCGCGTATGCTCGGGCAGAATGTCATTCATGCCCCGGATCGAGGCAACCTTGTCGCTCAACCGTCACTCCTGAAACTATCCGGAAGGTTGGAACCGTCCCGCGGGCCGCTGGAACTCAGGCCCCGGGATTTCCCTGATCACTGCGTACAATCACGCCCTTTTCCTCGTCCTCGCGCTTCTTCGCCACCTGCGCGCGCACCATCTGCTCGAGCTCGTCGACCAGCTGTTCCCGGCGGATATGATGGCTTTTGCTTCCACCCACATAGGACAGATTGTTGGGCGTGCCCCCGGTCAGTCCGATGTCTGCCTCGCGGGCCTCGCCGGGACCGTTGACCAGGCAGCCGATCACGGCCAGGTCCACGGATTCGTTGACATCCTCGAGCCGGGCTTCCAGCTCGTTGACAGTGCCGATTACATCAAAGTTCTGCCGCGAGCAGCTCGGGCAGGCAATGATGTTCACACCCTTGGTGCGCAGGCCGAGACTCTTGAGAATGTCCCAGCCCACACGTACTTCCTCGACCGGGTCGGCGGCCAGGGAAATGCGCAGGGTATCGCCGATCCCTTCGGCCAGCAGCATGCCCAGGGCCACCGAGGATTTCACCGTGCCCGAGCGCAGCACACCCGCCTCGGTGACTCCCAGGTGCAGGGGCTGTTCGATCTGTGCCGAGAGCTTGCGGTAGGCCTCCACGGTCATGAAGACGTTGGACGCCTTCACGCTGATCTTGAAATCCTGGAAGTCATGGCGGTCCAGAATCTCCACATGGCGCAGGGCGGACTCCACCAGGGCGTCACTGTTGGGCTCACCGTACTTGCGCTGCAGTTCCTTCTCCAGCGAGCCCGCATTGACCCCTACCCGGATCGGCAGACCATGATCCTTCGCGCACTGGATGACCTCGCGAATACGATCCTCGCGACCGATATTGCCCGGATTGATACGCAGGCAGTCCACGCCGCGCCCCGCCACGTCCAGGGCAATGCGATAGTCATAGTGAATGTCCGCCACCAGGGGCACATTCACCTGCTCGCGGATCCTGCCGAATGCCTCCGAGGAGTCCATGTCCGGCACCGAGACCCGCACGATATCCACCCCTGCCTTCTCCAGGGCATGAATCTGGGCGACCGTGGCCTCCACGTCACAGGTATCGGTATTGGTCATGCTCTGCACGGTGATCGGCGCATCGCCGCCCACCGGCACATTGCCGACCATGATCTGCCGTGTCTTGCGACGCTGGATGGGTGTTTCCGGTTGCATCGTCTCTCCCGGCCCGCTCAGGGCACGGTTACCCGTACCACCTGCCCGGGCCTGCCTTGCGGTAACTCCAGGGACTGGTCATTGACTTCCAGGCTCGCCAGTGCGGGGGCATTGCCCAGCGTAACCCGGAAGGGGGCGGTGCCGCCAAGCTCCAGTTCACCGCCAGCGGGCTGGTTTCCCTGGTAGATCCGCTCGCCGGTTTCCTGTTCGTGAACTTCGAGCCAGCACTGGTCCTCGAACCGCATGCGCAGTGTATCCGTGCCCGCGGCCTGGTCCCGGGCGGCCACCGTCTCTTCCGGCCCACGGCGTCCGTCACCGGAAAGTCCCTCGACCGGTTCCACCGGCTCCGGCTCCACCGGCTGTTGCGCCTGCGGCGCTTCGGCGCCAGTCTCTTCCCGCCCTGTTGCGACGTCGGGCAACGGTTCCGGGCTCTCCGCGGTGGACGGTTCATCCGCCACCGGCTCCGGCGTTTCCCCGCCGGCCAGCCACAGCACCGCCACCACGATCACCAGGGCCACAGCACCCGCGGGCCAGACCCAGAAGGGCGCGCCATCGGCGTCCAGCCGTTCCTCCGGCTCGGTCTCGGCGCGCTGATCGTCTCCGGCGGATGAATCATTCACCAGCCGCTCGAAATCGGCGACCAGCTCGTCACCAGGCAGGCCCAGCATCTTGGCATAGCTGCGCAGATAACCCCGCACGAAGGCAGGCTGGGGCAGGCGAGCGTAATCGTCCGCTTCAAGGGCCTGCAGATAGGTTCGTGAAAGGCGCAGGCGCGCGGAAATGTCCTCGGGGTCAAGCCCTTGCCGCTCCCTTTCCTCGCGAAGTCGCTGCCCGGGCAGTGCGGCGTTGCTCATCAGGAATAGCCCTCCTGCTCACGCCACTCCCGCCAGGCGCGGAACTCCGGGGAACGCGGAAACTCTTCTTCGAGAACACGCTCCATGGTTTCCCGTTCGCGGCGGTTGCCGTTCGCCTCGGCGATCCGGATTCCGATCCACAGCGCGCGCGGGCCCTGATTGTCCACTCCGCCCACACGGTTGGTGTATTCCCCGAAATAGTTCGCGGCGGTGCGAAAATTGCCTTTTTCATGGTGCAGCCGGGCCAGCTCCAGGTAGGGCCGCACCGCGTTGCGGTCCAGGCGCACCGCCCGGTTGAACGCCGCCAGGGCCTCTTCGGGCTGTTCGAGCTGCACATGGGCACGGCCCAGATGCTCGTAGGCCAGCGCCCGCCGGTCATAGGCCTGGTTGTCCGCCGCGCGCCGGAGTTCGCGCACCGCTTCCCGGTAACGTCCCTCGCGCAGCAGCATGGTGCCGTAGTTGGTGCGCGCCGGCGCATAATCCCGGTCCGCGCGCAACGCCTTGCGATAGTGTTCCTCCTCGCGCTCGGCATCATCCTCGTAGCGATACAGCAAGGCCATGGCGTTATGTGCCCGGGCGTTGCGGTTGTCCATCTCCAGCGCCCGTACCAGGTGCTGGCGGGCCTCGTTGGGGCGGTCCATCTGCAGGTATTCCAGCGCGGCCGAGACACGGTTCGCCACCGCCTCGTCGGTGCGAACCTCACGAACCCCGTCGTTGGTGCGCACACAGCCCGACACGAGCAGCACCGCCGCCAGTAGCACCGTAACGCCACGAATCCACATTCCGCTCACCGCTGCAAAGGCCCGGCCTCGCCGGCCTGCTCCTGGTTGCGAAGGAATACCGCCTCGCGCCAGCGCTCGCTGCGGCGGGTACGGTCCATGACCTCCCCGACCAGCTGCCCGCAGGCGGCGTCGATGTCATCCCCTCGCGTCGTCCTTATTGTGGTCATCAGGCCATTGTCATTCAGAAACCTGTGAAATTCCATGATGCTTTCCCGGGAAGAGCGCTCATACCCCGCATCCGGGAAGGGATTGAAGGGGATCAGGTTGATCTTGACCGACATGCCCTTCAGCAACCGCAGCAGCTGGCGGGCATGCTCGGGCCGGTCGTTCACATCCCGCAGCATTACATATTCGATGGTAATGGTCTTGTGACGATGTGTAATCGCGTCACTATAGCGCCGGCAGGCGGCCAGCAGCTCTTCCAGCGGGTACTTGCGGTTCAGCGGCACCAGCTCGTCGCGGAGCTCGTCGTTGGGCGCGTGCAGCGAGATAGCCAGCGACACGTCCAGCTCGGCGCTGAGCCGGTCGATCATGGGGACCACGCCGGAGGTGCTCAGCGTAATGCGCTTCTTGGAAATCCCGTAGCCCAGGTCGTCCTTCATGACCCGCATGGCGCGCACCACATTGTCGTAATTGAGCAGAGGCTCGCCCATGCCCATCATCACCACATTGGTGATGGGGTGTTCGCCCAGGTTGGTGCGCGGGCCGAAGGACCGGGCGGCCAGCCAGACCTGACCGATGATCTCGGCGCTGGTCAGATCCCGCTGAAAGCCCTGCTTGCCGGTGGAGCAGAAGCTGCAGTCCAGCGCGCAGCCCACCTGGGAGGACACGCAGAGAGTGCCGCGGCGCCCGTCGGGGATGAACACCACCTCGATGGCACCGCCGCCGTCCACTTTCAGCACCCACTTGCGGGTACCGTCCCGGGAGATCCCCTCATGCAGCACCTCCGGAGCGCGAATCTCGGCGATTTCGGCCAGCTTTGCACGCAGCACCTTGCCCACGTCGGTCATGTGCTCGAAATCGTCCACCTGATGGTGATGGATCCACTTGAGAATCTGCCGGGCACGGAACTTCTTCTCGCCCAGCGAGAGGAAGAACTCCTCCATCTCCGGCAGTGACATCCCCAGCAGGTTGACGCGCTCGCTGGCACTCATGGTGTTTACCCCTTGCGTGGACAGATCTCTTCCGCCCGGAAGAAATAGTCGATCTCGCGGGCGGCCGACTCGGGAGAATCGGAGCCATGCACGGCATTGGCATCGATGGTTTCGGCGAAATCGGCGCGGATGGTGCCCGGCTCCGCTTCCTTCGGATTGGTCGCCCCCATCAGGTCCCGGTTGGCGGCAATGGCGTTGTCGCCCTCGAGCACCTGTACCACCACGGGCCCGCTGGTCATGAAACCGACCAGGTCATTGAAGAAGGGCCGCTCGCGGTGCTCGGCATAGAAGCCCTCGGCCTGCTCCTGATCCAGCTGGATCATTTTCATGGCCAGGATCCGCAGACCGGCCTTCTCGAAACGGGCGTTGATCTCGCCGATCAGGTTCTTTGCCACCGCATCGGGCTTGATGATGGACAGGGTGCGCTCTACAGCCATGGAAACCTTTCTCCGGGTTACGGTAAACGGAATGCCCCGTTTCATGCCTTTCCGGGGCGCCAAAGGTCGCGAATTATACGCTTGTGGCAGCGAATATGATACCGTTGGCAACCCCGGCCGGCGAAGGGTGAGTGCCCCGCGGAACGCAAGTATCCGCTCACTTACCTGCCGAATCGCGGTTCCCTCCGAAGGGCCCATCGCCTATAATACCTGAGTAAAATACTCTGGTATTTACCTCCGGAGTTCATTACCATCCCCGCCGGTGCCCGCAGAGCCTCCGGCGCGCGGGTGCAGCACAACGCGGACGACGCGGGAAAGGTGACCATGAGCAACCAGCAGGCAGAACTGGACAAGGCAATTGAGCGGGAATACGAAGCCGGTTTCACCACCGACGTGGAATCGGACACCCTCCCGCCCGGGCTCGACGAGGACGTGATTCGCCATATCTCGGCGAAGAAGAACGAGCCCGAATGGCTGCTCGACTGGCGGCTGCAGGCCTACCGGGGCTGGCAGGAAATGCCGCACCCGAGATGGGCGCATGTGCACTACCCGAAGATCGACTTCAACAGCATCTCCTACTATTCGGCGCCGCGGAGCATGGCCGACGGCCCCCGCAGCCTGGACGAGGTGGACCCGGAGCTGCTGCGCACCTACGAGAAACTGGGCATCCCGCTGCACGAGCAGGAAATGCTCGCCGGGGTCCAGAACCCGGAACACGCCGCGGACGAGCAGCAAGGCTCCAGCAACGTGGCCGTGGACGCGGTCTTCGACTCCGTATCCGTGGCAACCACCTTCAAGAAGAAGCTGGCCGAGGCGGGCGTCATCTTCTGCTCGATCTCCGAGGCGGTGCAAGAGCACCCCGAGCTGATTCGCAAGTACCTGGGCACGGTGGTGCCCAAGGGCGACAACTTCTTCGCCGCGCTCAACTCGGCGGTGTTCACCGACGGCTCCTTCGTCTATATCCCGCCGGGCGTGCGCTGCCCCATGGAGCTGTCCACCTATTTCCGCATCAACGAGGCGAACACCGGGCAGTTCGAACGTACCCTGATCGTCGCCGACGAAGGCAGCCACGTCAGCTATCTCGAGGGCTGCACCGCGCCCCAGCGCGACGAGAACCAGCTTCACGCGGCGGTGGTGGAACTGGTGGCCCTGCCCGGTGCGCAGATCAAGTACTCCACGGTACAGAACTGGTACCCGGGCGACGCCGAGGGCAAGGGCGGCATCTACAACTTCGTCACCAAGCGCGGCGTGGCCCACGACAATTCGCACATCTCCTGGACCCAGGTGGAAACCGGCTCGGCGATCACCTGGAAGTATCCCAGCGTGGTGCTGCGCGGCGACAATGCTGTCGGCGAGTTCTATTCCGTGGCGCTGGCGCGCAACTACCAGCAGGCGGACACCGGCACCAAGATGATCCATCTGGGCCGCAATACCCGCAGCACCATCGTGTCCAAGGGCATCTCCGCCGGCCATGCCGAAAACAGCTACCGAGGCCTGGTGCGCTTCGGCCCCCGGGCGGATAACGCGCGCAACTTCACCCAGTGCGACTCGCTGCTGCTGGGCGAGCACTGCGGCGCGCACACCTTCCCCTATATCGAGAGCCGCAATCCCTCCGCCACCGTGGAACACGAGGCCACCACCTCCCGGGTGAGCGAGGACCAGCTTTTCCTGTGCCTGCAGCGCGGGCTGGACGAGGAAAAGGCCGTGTCCATGATCGTCAACGGCTTCTGCAAGGAAGTCTTCCGCGAGCTGCCCATGGAATTCGCCGTCGAGGCGGGCAAGCTTCTGGAAGTGAGCCTGGAAGGCGCGGTGGGCTGAACCGCCCGGCGCCTTCTTCCGCAAACCAGTCAGGAAACCGCAATGCTTCAAATACGCGATCTGCATGCCTCCGTGGGAGGCGAGGAAATCCTCAAGGGCCTGAGCCTGGAGATCAACCCGGGCGAGGTGCACGCCATCATGGGCCCCAACGGCTCGGGCAAGAGCACCCTTGCCAACGTGATCGCCGGACGGGACAACTACGAGATTACCGGCGGCGATGTGCTTTTCGACGGCAAGCCGCTTGCGGACATGGCCCCGGAGGAACGGGCCCGCGCCGGAATTTTCCTGGCGTTCCAGTATCCGGTGGAGATTCCCGGCGTATCCAATCTGGAATTCATCAAGGCGGCGCTGGAATCGCTGCACGAAGCCCGCGGCGAGAAGCCGCTGGACTCCGTCACCCTGCTGCGCCGCGCGCGGGAAGCCTGCAAGCAGGTGAACCTGGACCAGGGCTTTCTCAAGCGCGGCGTCAACGAGGGTTTCTCCGGCGGCGAGAAAAAGCGCAACGAGATCCTGCAGATGCTGCTGCTCGAGCCGCGCCTGGCGCTGCTCGACGAAACGGACTCCGGCCTGGACATCGACTCGCTGCAGACGGTGGCAAAGGGCGTGAATTCCCTGCGCAGTGCCGAGCGTTCCATCGTGCTCGTCACCCACTACCAGCGTCTGCTGGACTATATTGTTCCCGATCATGTCCATGTGCTCAGCAACGGACAGATCATGAAATCCGGGGACAAGGAACTGGCCCGGGAACTTGAACGCAAGGGCTACGGCTGGATCACGCAACAGGAGGAGGCATCCGGAGCATGAACCTGGCCGAGCAGCTGAAAGAGCAGGCACTGACCGAAGCGCGCCGGCAGGCGGCCCGGGAAGACGGGCTGGCGGCACTGCGCCGGGAGGGCCTTGCCGCGCTGGAACGCACGGACTTTCCCGGCCGCAAGACCGAGGCCTGGAAGTATACCTCGTTGCGCGCGCTCGAAGACGGTCACCTGAGCGCGCTCGCGCCGGCCCGGGAGCTCGAGGCGCCGGCGGACTTTGGCGGCCACCGGCTGGTGTTCATCAACGGACGCTTCAACGAGGCGCTGTCGCAACTGCCCGACGAGGCGGGCCTGGAAGTCATTCGCCTGGACGGCAGCAGCGAGGCTGCGCCTGGCGCGAGCACGGAGTTCACCACACCCTTCGCCCATCTCAACGCGGCAGCCCTGGAAGACGGGCTGATGTTGCGGGTGGCCGCGAACACCGCCGTGGAAACACCGGTGCATGTGTGCTTTGTCTCCAGCGCCGACTCGCCCGCCACCAGCCATACCCGGCTGCATCTGGAACTGGGCGAAGCCAGCAGCCTTGACCTGATCGAACACTACAGTGGCGACGGCCCCGCGCTGACCAACGCGGTCACCGAACTCCATGCCGGGCCGGCAAGTCGACTTCGCCATTACCGGCTGCAGTCGGAACAGACCGAAAGCCTGCATATCGGCAGCCTGCTGCTGGTCGCCAACCGCGACAGCCGGGTAGAAAGCTATCAGCTCATGCAGGGCAGCCGCCTGCGGCGCAACGATGTGCGCGCGATACTGGCCGAATCCGGCGCGGAGCTGGACATGCGCGGCATCTTCATCGGCCGCGGCAAGAGCCATACCGACAACCAGGTATGCGTGGAGCATCGCGTACCCCACTGCCAGAGTCACCAGCTGTACAAGGGGCTCGCCGGCGACGAGGCACGGCTGGTATTCAACGGCCGCATTCACATTCATGCCGGCGCCCGGCAGTCCAGCGCTGACCTGACCAACAAGAATCTGTTGCTCAGCCGCGGCGCGGAAGTCGACACCAAGCCGGAGCTGGAGATCTACAACGACGACGTGCAGTGCTCCCACGGCACCACCGTGGGCCAGATGGACCATGACGCACTGTTCTACCTGCGCAGCCGGGGCGTGGACGAGAAGACCGCCCAGCGCATGCTGGGGCTGGGCTTTGTCAATGAACTGCTGCAGGCCCTGCCCCATGAAGGCATTGCCGAATGGGCCCGCCCCTGGCTGGGACAATCCCTGGAGCAGCAATGACGACACCGGTTGCAGAGCTTCGTGCACAGTTCCCGCTGCTGAACCGCGAGGTCAACGGCAAGCCGCTGGTGTATCTGGACAACGCCGCCACCACCCAGAAGCCGGAGGCAGTGCTGGCGGCGCTGGATCACTATTACCGCGAGCTCAACAGCAATGTGCATCGCGGCGCCCACTACATCAGTGACCAGGCCACCGCCGCGTTCGAGGGCGCCCGGGAAACCGTGGCGCACCTGCTCAATGCCTCGCGCGAGGAAATCATCTGGACCCGGGGCACCACCGAGTCCATCAACCTGGTGGCAAACAGTTACGGCCGCGAGAACCTGCGCCCTGGCGATGAAGTGCTGATCACGGAAATGGAGCATCATTCCAACATCGTGCCCTGGCAGCTGATCTGCGAGGCCACCGGCGCACAGCTCAGGGTGGTGCCGGTACTCGACGACGGCAGTCTCGACCAGCGGGCCTTCCGGGAAATGCTGTCGGAGAAGACGCGGATCTTTGCCGTCACCCAGGTGTCCAATTCCCTGGGCACGGTGAACCCGGTGGCCGAGATGATCGCGGCGGCCCGTGAAACCGGTGCGGTGACCCTGGTCGACGGCGCCCAGGCAGTCTCGCATTTTCCGGTGGATGTACAGCAGATGGGCTGTGACTTCTATGCGTTCTCCGGTCACAAGGTCTTCGGCCCCACCGGCATCGGCGTGCTCTACGGCCGCCGTGAACTGCTCGAGGCAATGCCCCCGTATCACGGCGGCGGCGAGATGATCGAAACCGTGACCTTCGAGCGCAGCACCTGGAACGAGCTGCCCTACAAGTTCGAGGCGGGCACGCCCAATATCGCCGGCGCCATCGGCCTGGGCACGGCCATCGAATGGCTGCAGGCACAGGATCGCGAGGCACTGGCCCGGCACGAGGCCGCCCTGCTGGAGCAGGCCACTGGCCGGGCCCGGGAGTTTCCCGGCTTGAAAATCATCGGCGACGCCCCGAACAAGGTCTCAGTGCTGTCCTTCCTGCTGGAA